>NZ_CDSBKO010000097.1:0-11247 GCF_977115655.1 Aquimarina sp. | reverse complement strand
GGAAAGAAAATCGGACAAGCCGAAAGGGCAACTTACGTGGAAACAATTCTGTCGGCACAAACCGCCAGAGACGCATTAGAATCTCTCTACGAGAGTCCAGACGACCCAATCACGTCTGAAGAAGACTTCCTAAAGAGGGCAAAGCCCGAATCGCTAATAAAAAGAGACGCACTCGTGGCAGACTTCAAGAAAGCACTGATAGAGAGAGCAAAGAGAATGGGAAAGGAAATTCCAGTCCCCGAGGGACTAAACTTGGAATCAGCCCAAATGACGGATGAAGAAAAGCGGTACCTCGCAATCCTAATCCAGGAATATGATGACGTTTTCATGAAACCAGGGGAAGTCCTAAAGGGAACGTCGATGGTCGAACACCAGATCGAATTGAAGGATGAAACACCAATTAAGCAACCGTACCGTAACCCGTTGTCATACAGGCAGATCATAACGGATGAGGTACAAGACATGCTCGAAAAGAAGATAATCCAGCCATCTAACAGCCCATGGGCATCACCAGTGGTAATAGTAAAGAAGAAGGATGGATCCATCCGGTTCTGTGTCGATTACAGAGCCTTGAATGCGGTCACAAAGAAGGATAGTTTCCCTCTACCACGCATTGACGAAACACTGGCCACATTGTCAGGCTCTGTACTCTTCACAACATTGGATCTACAATCGGGCTACTGGCAAATCCTAATGGCTAAGAAAGACATACAGAAAACGGCCTTCTCTTGTCACGAAGGCCTATACGAACACATCATGATGCCGTTCGGCTTATCGAACGCACCGGCCACGTTCCAACGGCTGATGCAGTTCGTCCTCAAGGGCCTTCTTATGGAATTTTGCATGTGCTACCTGGACGACGTGGTCATCTTCTCAAAAACCGTCTGGGAACACCTGTACCATTTCAAGGAAGTATTGCAACGCCTGCGAGACGCCAACCTAAAGCTTAAACCATCCAAGTGCGAAGTGGCTAAAACAGACGTGCGATTTTTGGGACATATCATCTCAGCAGGAGGCATAAGGCCAGACCCAGGGAAGATCGAAAAGATCGCAGAATGCCCCTACCCCACATCAGTAAAACAAGTACGGCAGTTTTTGGGACTAACGGGCTACTACAGGGCATACGTGAAGGGGTACGGAGTAATCGCATCCCCCCTCTACGACCTGACGCAAGCCGAACAAAAGAACTTAGCGTTCTCCAAACGATGGAATGACGACGCAGCATTAGCCTTCGACACCCTAAAAGAAAAGCTTACCGAGGCACCAATCCTGGGTTATCCAGACATGAGCCTACCGTTCCGGCTGTATACAGATGCCAGCAACATCGGCCTAGGGTTCGTGCTGGCCCAGGTAGACAAGGAAGGAACCGAAAGGGTACTCCACTACGGCAGCAAGAAATTAGCTGACGCGGAAACACGCTACGCCGTGACTGAGAAGGAATGCTTGGCAGTGGTAAAAGCATTCTCAACCTTCAGGCAATATTTGCTTGGTGGGTTCGTCACAATCTTCACCGACCATTTGCCACTGCTGCGCATCCTGGACCGGTCGCGGAAAGCCGCGGATATTACACCACGTCTACTCAGGATGGCAATGATGTTAGCCGAGTATGACTACGAGTTGAAGTACGTGCCGGGAGCCAAACATACCAACGCCGATGCCCTGTCGCGTCCTCCATTTATCCCGTCGGACGACGACGAAGACGTGGAACCACTGAAAGCAATCGCCAAACTGAAGCAAACGAAGCGAGACTTGGCGGAGATGGTGAAAAAGGAAGAAAAAGACGGCACGAGGAAAGCCCAAAGGAGGCAAATCAACATCATCAGAAGGGTAATCCGCTCATGCGATAACCAAATAGAGGAGGAAGAACGTAAGATCAAAGAAGACCCACTAGTCGAAAACGAAGGCAAAAATGCCGAAACAAACGACAACTTAAGCCATAAAGGCGAAGACAAAAAGTCTCCCTCCTCAGGCAAAAAGCCGACTTCGGAAAAAGAAACAAGGACGAAGCCAACTCAAAAGGAGAAACAATATTGCATGCTAGTGGAAGTGGACCCAAACCTGGAAGAAAGCGAAGATGAAGAGGAAGACGACGCAGAAGCAACAATAGAGGCCGACCCAAATGACGTCGTAGACGAAGATACGGAGTACCGCAACCGCGAAGAAGCGGCAACAGGGGCCCTCAAAGAAAGCCTCCGCCAAGACTGCGACGACCTCAACAACGGCAAATACTTCGAGTATTTCAGCCTACAAGCACCATGGAGCAGAGAGGAGATAATAGACGCCCAGAGGGAAGACGACCTACTGGGGGAGCTCATCTACTACCTCGAGACATTGGAAATGCCGGACACAGAAAAAGTTGCAAAGTGGGTAGTGGCACAGGAACCATTCCACTGTATGTGGGAAGGTATCCTGTACAGGATAAAAAGAAGAACAACACCGATAGCACGGGAAAGAGTTGAGTTCCAGCTAGTAGTGCCAGACGTCTTTACCTACCCTTTGATGGAGATGCTCCACACTTCGAAGTATGGGGGGCACCTAGGGTTCGATAAAGTGCTGATGAAACTGCAGCAAAAATACTACTGGCAAGGAATGCAACTCGACCTGAAGAATTTCATCTCCGACTGCATCCCATGCGCTCGGTTTCGAAAAGGGGAAAACAGAAGAAACCCACTGCAACCCCTAAGGGCCATGTCCCCATTCCACATGGTAGCTATTGACGTAGTGGGACCACTCCCGGAAACCGAACGAGGCAACAAATACATCGTCACCCTCATGGACTATTACACCAAATGGCCCGAAGCCTATGCCACCAAAGATCAAAAGGCCACCACGATCGTAGAACTGCTCCACGAACGGATAATACCAACCCACGGAGTCCCACGAGTAATCATCACAGACCGGGGACCAAGTTTCACATCCGAACTGTTCATGTCAGAGATGGCAGCAACAGGAGCTCACGTGTGCTACACAGCACCCTACCATCACCAGGCAAACGGATTAGTCGAAAGATGGAACAAAACACTGCTGGACATGATAAAGCCACTAACAGAAGACAACCCCAGAAATTGGGACAAATTCATTGGGCCGACGCTGTTCGCATACCGATCGACACCACACGCGTCGACGGGAAACACGCCGTTCTACCTAATGCACGGAAGGGATCCAAACATCCCCATGGAAAACCCACTGTTCGAAATCAATAAAGAACGACACCGAACGGAATGGGCCGAGGAAATCACACAAAGAATGAGTGAAGCATGGCAGATAGCGGCAGAAAAGAACAGCAAGATGCAAAAACAATATAAAGAATATTATGACCGAAAAGCGGCAAACCGCGAATTCAATATAGGCGACCTGGTCCTCATGAAAAACAGGGAGAAATTGAACAGCAAAAGAATAGGAAATAAGTTCCACCCAGAATTCGACCGACTATTCCGAATCATGGCAATAGATAACAACAGTCGGCTGAAACTCAAACGGGTCGGCGCACCGATGAAACGCCCCGAATGGCACAACAGCGCCCTCTTTAAACACTTCATGGGATCGGAAGAAGCCTATCTACGATACGAAGGACGCCTCCGCCTCGCAAGAAACGGAATCCAGACACTCAGCGGAGAAGACGCACTCTGCAAGATATGTGGAGGGACGTACATAGAAGACTTAGCAAAGCCGGAAAATATCGTATGGTTGGAATGCGATGGATGCACAGATTGGTACCACCTACAGTGCGTCGGACGTGACCCTGAAGACACGGCCTGGGAATGCCCAGACTGTGAAGAAAGGGAATACTAGACGAACGAAAACGAACGAACGACATTACATTATTTTATACAAACTAACACACTTAATAACTTATTAAAATTATTAACAACTATCTTTAATAACCACTAGAAAAAGGCCAAAAAGGCCAAAAGTAAACAATCAATACCATTATAGGCACCAATCTAATCGCGTTCATTTTTATTCCAGCCATGCAAGAGGAAACAAGGGAAAAGCCCGACCCAACGCAACCATCCACGTCGGATGAAAGTCAGTGGATAAACCCTGCAACTCCATGGACGGACCCACGACATCCGTGCAAATACCTCGATGTCTGGATCAACACCGTGAGAGTCCTGGGCCACGAACTAGGGTCGTCCCTTCGAACCCTTTTCGTCGAGTACGAAAGCCTCCACCCGTTCGCCATCAAGCTCCTGCAGCGCAGGGAAGGTAACCAGACGACGGTGATCGGCCTCCACATTCCAACGGTGGAAATCAACCCGGACATCACCAAAAAGATCCGCAGCTGGGCGGTGAAAGGCAAAAGGCCACCCCACCCCCTGGAAGAAAAGTACCCGAGAGCAAAAGAGCTCATCCCTGCCGCCACATACAACGGGGAAGACTCACTGCATAGATTCGCAGTAGCCCTCGACACGTCAACAGCCGGGGGTATCCACGTCCTATGGGACGTTTCCAAGTTCAACGGCAGGGTACCAGCCCAATTGCAGGAGCTCCTCCAGGGCTCAGGGGTAACCTTCGTCTGGGACGAAGAACGGCAAAAGGAGGTCTGGAGAGCCTCATTCCCCAAGGACGCGTACCCAGCAAACGTCGTCAACGTGATCGATAAGTTCAAAAAGAACAACGACGACATCCCCAACCGCAGCGACGAGATGCGGCAACACTTTGACAAGAAGCAACGGGTGGCGGACCTGGGTACAACGCAGTACTACCTCAATCGGCTCCGACCCAAGGCGAAAATGAACCTCGACTGGGGAATGACGGAGCATTTGAGCACGTTGCTCGAAGAAGGAACCCAACAGGGGGCTATCCTAGACCTTTGGATGGCAAAAGTCAACAGCGAGAGGGAAAAGCCCATCTCACGCGAAGACGACAAGGAGACGTGGGAACTCCTACGCCAAGAAGTCCCGGTCACGGCATTCCTCCAGACGGCCCTCGATGCGTCGAGCGAGACAAAGCAACAATACCTGGAGCGAATACGGCAGATCCTAGCGGACGCAGACCGTCAATGGCGACGGATCTTGAATGTCGGACTCCACCGGGGAGGCTGCGTATTCGACACCTCGGGCGGGCGATCGGCACCAATGTCCGGCCGGGACCTGAACAACAAAAGCGCAGCTTTCGTCTTCTGCAATGGGATGGACGTAACGCAAAAGGCGCATGAAACAGAAAGGCTCCTGTCGAGCATTGACATCATGGCGCCGCGATCGGAGTACCCCAACTCCATCCTCGAACGCTGCAAGCCAAAAGGGCGAGGGATAGAACCCCCGGAACCAATCAGCTTCCGCCGCTACAACTACTACTCAACAACAACGAGAAAGCGGAATCCACCCACGCCCATCAAAATAGAAGACATCAAAGCAAAAGCAGCATGGCAAGAGTGGGTCACAGCAAACGACGGGGATGAAGATGGCGTGTACGGATTCGTACAGGGTAATATGACAATCCTGGGCGACGTAGCTGACCCGGAAGAAGAATATTGGACGGAGGAGGACAAAACGGACTCGGAGTGCTCGGAAGACACTCTGGGTAACAGACGGGTGAACGGCAAAAGGCCGGTGGTGTACCAGAAGAAAGGGGGCGATTTAGCGGTCGACGAGCTGATTTCTCGGCTGACACACAAAGAGCTCAGGGCTCAAAAGAGGGAAGTCATCCGCCAAAGGGAAGAACGGATGACCAAACGACGGGAGCGCATGATCGACATGACCCAGCTAAGGAACACCCTCATTGGGGGCGGGATCCCACTGACACAGAAGGAGCTTGACGCAAAGCTCAAAGACGAGTGGGAATGGAAGGATGCAAAAGGCAACCCCATTACCCACATCCACTGCGGCATCCGGATCCCACCGCCAACGTTGGAAACCTTACCGCCGGTCATGCGGTCGCAGGCGGTTAACGTCTACAAAGCAATGAAGTTCCGAGCGGCGGAAGAACTGGAAGCGTACGCTCGCCAGTGTCCGTTCACCGACGAGTCGCACCGGTCCGACCGCGTAATCCCAACAAGGATCGCACCCTACGTCATCACAGCGGTCCCAGCCTTCATCCCGCCCGGAAAGCCTCCAGTCAACAGGCAACTGCTGAACGCATTTGACCCACCTCCAATGCCATCACCAATCGGCGGCAGCGAACCGCCATCAGACACGATGGACATCAGCTCCACCACGGGCGAAGATGGCACCACGGTAGCCGCATCCACCATGGGGTCAGGTGGACCCGGCTCGGATGACGACAGCGATGCCACCTTTGACGACATCTCCTACAAAACCGCAAAAAGCGGACCCGCAACCATGGACATCCCGATCCACCGAACGGAGTCAACCACGCCAGGAGTGCCCGAGCTCAATGAGCAAGAGGTGCTAGCAGCGTCTCCGCAGAAGGAACGGGAAGCCAAAAAGGCGGGGGATAATGCAACAACACAAGAGGGGAGGGGACACAAATCAAGAGAGTACGCGCGCACGATGGCGCAAGTGGGGAAAAGAGCGGAGAGCGAGCGGCTCCACCGTGAAACCGAAGAACAGATGCAACTGGAGCAGCGGGACCGAGCCAACACGGCAACATCGCAACGGAGCGACGGGCCAGCAGAAATGGCGAACGGAAAATTCAACCAGCTGTTAAGCGAGAAGCAACAACAGCGAGCACAGCAAGCGTTTGCGAACGCCCAAGTGAACCGCCCTCGGTCGGCCCATCCAGCTCTGCCGCCGTCCTTCGACGACATGTTGGAACAGCCAAGGCCAACAGGGCCAGACGCACAAAACCGACTCCTCCCCATACGCCAGCCACAAGAAAAACTAATACCAATGTCAACTGAGGGGTTGGCCTGGAACGCTCTCGGCACAGGATTGTGCACCCCCACCAATATCGAAGCCCTCGCTATGATCGGCAAACTGGTTGCCGAATACAACATTGGCAGCAAAGACGAGTTTCCCGCGCCCAACCTCAACGAGCTATCCGACACTCTTGATGAGCTCATGGCGAACATCAAAAGTTGGTCGGGGGAAAACTTGCCCACGCTGTCAATCGATGCAATGATCGACGCAGGCAGGGCATACAAAGAAGCGAAGGCCCTACGATCTTCTGTAGTCCAGAAGAATAGTCAACTACTGGACCTAGCACGGAAGGTGGCGAATGAACGGACCAAAGCAAGAGCGCTGATGCAAGCAGCCAACCACCATATCGCGGGACTCCGCACCAGATGCGAGGCCAAAGAGGTCAACGCTCAAGCGGCGCTGCAAGAATCCAATGATGGATGGAACGCAACCCTGGCACTAAACCGGGAATACGCAGCCATCATCGCTCAACAGCGTGACCAGATCGAACGGTTGGAAGACGAAAAACGTCAATACACGTCGGCTCTGAACCGACTACCGCGGATGGGTCCACAACAAGATCCTGCACCTTATCAACCACCATGGGGAATGAGTCAACTACAACAACAACAATTCAGACAAATCCAGCAACAACAACAACAACAGTACGAGCAACAACAACAAAAACTACAACAACGCCAACAACAACACCAATTGAAGCAACAACAAGAGCAACAAGCTCGCAAACAACAACAACTACTACGGGAGCAAGAGCAACAGGCTCAACTCCAGCAACAGGAAAAAGAACGACGACAACAATACGAAGCACAACAGGAACAAATTAAACAACAAGAACAACTTAGACGACAACAAGAACAACAACTCAGAGAACAGCAACAAGCTGCACAACAACAGCAACTACTACAACTACAACAACAACAACAGTACCAACTACAGTTACAACTACAACAGCCACAACCGCAACCACAACAGCCGCAGCAACCGCAACAAATACAACAATATTGGACACAACAACAGCATTACCAACAACAGCATTACCAACAACAGCAACAGCCGCAACAGCAACCATTCATCCAACAACAGCAACAATTTATACCACAACAACACTATAACGTGCAACAACCACTGACAATCAACACACAACAGCAGCAACAACCAACATATGGACACCAACACAACATCGAATTGGGGCTACGGCTAACACCGACACAGCAACCGCCGATTAACCCGGTCCTGATGGAACGATCAGACGACGCGCCGTCATCAGACAGTCCTAGCGACGAACAGACCCTTCAACGGAAGGGCCAACAAGCTCTACAACGACGCGCGGCGGATGAACGCAAAAGGGAACACGTTAATCGGCAATTGCGAACCATGAGCGAGCATCGCACCAAACACGTTTCACCGGGGCAAGCGAAAAGCGCAACTAGGGCATCGAAACTTAAAGACTACTCAGTCTCGCCAGAAGAGTACATCAAGCTGGGAGCAAAGCCAAAAAGGCAATCGCGGAAACAGGAGCGACAATCACCGGGGACAAGTTCAAGGGACAACAGCGGCTCGAGTACACCAGCAATGGATGTCATCGACTGTCGCGTCCCGAAGGACGACATCTTCAGCGACACAACGCCCAAATCCGACGCCAAATCGACCACCCCTAAAGAGCGCAGACCCAAACAACCAGCAAGCCCCCTCACATTAGCCTCAATTCAACTACCAATGCCAAAGGCAATCACAACCACAACAAAGAAACGCAACTCTGACAGCAACAACGACGACACCGACGACAAGCGACAACGACAACACAGAAGCCTCAGTAAAAACAGGGGATACGGCGAAGGCAAAAGGCCAGCGGCGCAACCTACTCAGGAACCAGACGGAAAGCCGGAGGGTCGGGACTACTCGCAGGAAGTACGGGGCAACCTGGAAACCTCGGAGAAACCACCCGTAAGGCTCCAGACGGAACCTGAGAAACCGATACCGCTGGTCAACCTAGCATCCCCCAGCGACGGATACATCACGGTCAGCAGTGCTGAGGACACACCAACAACCGACACAGGATACACCACAAACCCAACAACACCGACCAACCCCGAGCCGCGACCAGCCCATGGGGTGACGACCCCACCACCTCCCAAAGATCACGACTACATCCGAGGGAGAGGGATTGGCAGGGGCAGAGGGAAGGTCATAAGGACCGACGACAACGACTCATCACACTCCCCACCAGGAGACCAAGGTCAACAGGACCGATCATCCGCCAACGACAGCACCAACGAATCGGCATCGGTCTACATGACGCCGGCGCAGTCGTTGTTATCACTGGCGCCGTCGTCGCGACCAGCTTCGCCGATTCCCCCCAGGGAACCGACACCGGGGCAGAAACTAGGTATGAAATTTCTGCACCGGCCGGTCAACTATAGCCTCACGGCAGCCGAACAACGCAAAAGGCGTATGGATGAACACAACCGGCTGCAAGTCCAAAGACTCCGGATTTCACTGGAGCATTTGACGGCCAAAAACAACGAGGCCGCCGCTCAGAACCGGCGCACCCAAGAACCAGCCTTCGGTTGGATCTTCTATAATCTGGAATGGATGGTCCACTGGCGGCCCCGAGGCCTGTGCCTCCGATTGGCACGGCGCTACTTCACCACGGTGGACCATCTAGGCCATGAAATCATACTGCCCGACAATATCGCCGGGATCATCAAAGTCCAAGTCACCACCGCCATGAAAGACCTCCGGCACCACCTGCTGCAAACACACCCTTCCGTCACCCTGACGGAGCAACAATTCCTGTCTTGGCTCACATCGGTGGAACGGATGGCGCGCCAAGATTACATCGCAGCGGAGCGGAGGACTCTCAACGAAGGCGACTATGACCGCCTCATCACAGCCCTCGCACGCCGGCTGCGGATGTACATCAGCAAAACGATCGCAAAAGGCGAAAAGTTGTATAGAAAGCTGCCCACGATCGCAGCGATCCCACTCATGCCGGATCAGATCCAATTCGGGGGTCGAAATCCGGAAGTGATGTACGGGATCTTCATGGGAGTGGAGAGGTACTGGCACCCACGGCAAGCGTTTGCAAGGGCGCTCAGAAACCTCCCCATCAGAAATTACAACGAAGCCACCGGAGTCGCCGACCTGCCTCCCAACATCCTCACGATGGCAGCGCGTCTCGGCGAATTGACGACGGAGCAGCTGGAGGGTTTGGAAGACCTCATCGTCGAAATGACGGCGGGGGACTTCTATGAAAGCGATCGGAGCGTGGACGATGGGGGCGACACGGACTATGAGGATGATGACAATGCAGGTGCAGGCGCGAGCGCCATGGCACAGAACTAATAAACATTAGCCATAAGGGCAACCCACTGTCGGGGGGTTGTCACGTCGAACTTTCACTTAAGGTGGGACCGACACCCACCATAACTCGTACCAAATAAACAGGGAGTGGGAACCCCCTAATTGTTGTGAAATTTGTGTCAATTCCAAAAAGTGACATTCCTGTAAATTTCTATTTTTTTATAACAATGTACTGCAATGTCGAGCCAAAAAGGCCTAATTCGTAATTATCAATTAATCAATTCAGCTTTAAAATAACATTACTTTATTTTTTTAGTCAGCCTTAAACTGCTTTAAAAGAGGAAAAGCCTCAAGTCAAATAACTAGTAATATCAATAGTATATTTAGCATTTTTCGCAAAGGGAAAAGCCCTTAGAGACCGATTTGAACCTCATGTAAAAAGTGTAATTTTATTTTTTTAACTCTTGCCATCCACGGTACTGCCAGTCAAATTTTTCATGCACTGTATTTTACTTTGGGAATACGTTTTAAATATGATACTGCATAATTTTTATTTTCGATGCCAGGGGACGGCATCGGCTTGTGGAGAGGGGGATGTCAGGATGTAATATCCTGGCCCCACTCTTCTGCCGATCTCGTTCTGGAGCTGTGTGTGCTGCACCATCCGTGGGGCGACACACACATCCCCACCCGCACCCGGCGGGCCGAACATATAAGTCCAAAATGGACAATCACATGTATCTTTTCCAAATTGATGCATTTCATTACCTCGGGTATTTTTGAATAATGTTGTTTGATTCTGTACGTATTCTGTATTTTATAAATAATACGCCTTCGGGGGTTTTGGGGGTCCAGTTTTGAACTGGATCGCCAACACTCACTAGCTAGGGGGCGGTCCCCCATAAGACGTTGTGTTTTACAAGATTCAAATTATTAGCTAAGTTAAGCATATAAGTCCAAAAATAAGACTTAGCGTAATTTGTAAGCTTAGAACCACGTCCGGGACAAAGGACACCCTTAGTTAGGCCAACTCATACTTTAACCAGTATTTTGACCAGTATTTAGGTCAAAATGCATAGCTAGGTGCTTTAAGACCTAATATTTGATGGCGGAAATCGTC
>NZ_CDSBKO010000096.1:0-11252 GCF_977115655.1 Aquimarina sp. | reverse complement strand
CACCAAATTCCCTAGGGGAAAAACTCACCTGGAGATACCAGCCCAAAATCCCCCGGTATGCAAATTGGCTGAAGCAGCTGGTGACGGAAATGGCCAACGACCCCGAATACCAACCCGAACCCGTAGTAGGCATCGACACCTCCCTGATGGACATCGATGAGGAACACCAGCGTTACTTCGCTATCCTCCTGGACGTCTACCGAGACATCTTTGCCCAGTCTAAAGAAGAACTCGGGATGTGCAAAGGAGTCGAACACGCGATGGAGACTGGCGACCAAAAGCCGATTCGACAGAAAGCCTACCGATCCGCCCATAGCGTCCGGGAACTAAAACGAAAAGAAATTGACCTCATGCTTAGAGCAAATGTCATTCGCCCCTCCAATAGCCCTTGGGCTAGCCCAGTCGTTATGGTCCCCAAAAAGGATGGAACTTGGCGTTTCTGCGTCGATTTCCGAAAAGTCAACGCCATCACCCGTAAAGACGCCTTTCCCCTCCCCAGAACCGATGAACAATTGGAAGCCCTCCGCGGAGCAAAAGTATTCTCCACCATGGATCTTCAAAGTGGATTTTGGCAATTTGCCATGCGACCCGAGGACATCGAGAAGACAGCCTTCATCACCGAAGACGGCCTGTTTGAACACCTCAAGATGCCCTTCGGCCTTACTAATGCCCCCGCTACCTTCCAACGGGCTATGCAACTCGTCCTCCGAGGACTGACCGCCGACTGCTGCCTGTGCTTCATCGATGATGTCATCACCTACTCAAAAGACTTCTGGACCCACTGTTACGACCTCACCTGTGTTTGGAACCGGCTCTCGGAGTACAACCTGAAGGTCAAAGGAAAGAAGTGCGACTTCCTGAAGCGCAAAGTTGCCTTCCTGGGCCATGTCGTGTCAGAGGAAGGTATCGCCACCGACCCTAAAAAGATTGCGGTTGTCAAGGAAGTCCCCATGCCCTCCAATGTCACCGAACTCCGAAGCTTCTTGGGCTTTAGCAACTACTACCGGCGATTCATCTATAACTACTCGGTTATAGCCGCTCCCCTTTACAAGCTGACGGGTAAAGATCAGTTCAAAGGCAAGAAGTTCGGTAGCGCTTGGACCCCGGAATGCGACGAAGCGATCGAAAAGCTAAAAACCTCGCTTTGCTCCGCCCCCATCCTAGCCTACCCAAACTTCGAAGAACCCTTCCACCTCTTCTGCGACGCCAGCGACTACGGAGTGGGCAATGTCCTCCAACAAAAGAACGAAGATGGAGACTTCCGAGTCGTCGCCTATGGAGGCCAAAAGTTCCAAGCGGCCCAAGTCCACTACAGTGTGACCGAGAAAGAATGCCTCGCCATTGTCCGCGCCATGAAAGAGTACCGAACATACTTCCTAGGGAATCATATTTATATCTATACCGACCACCAAGCCCTTACCCACATCCTCAACGCCTGCAAAACCATGAATGGAATCACCCATCGGCTCTTCAAATGGACCATCAAACTTCAAGAGTTCGACTACGAGGTCATCTACCTCCCTGGATTGAAGAATGTCCCCGCCGATGCCGTGAGCAGGCCCCCTTTTGTCCAAATCACCCAAGCCGACCTTGACAAGATCTTCTCCAGTGAAGCCTACAAGACGGTCGACGCGGGTGCCTACTCAGTCGAAGCAGGGGAATGGGATCATGATGATATGTCCTTTGCACGCCTGCATGACCACCCCAGGGGCGATGACGAATCAATTGTCAACGTGGACAGGGCACCCGACATACTACTACCCTGGCCCCGTGATGAGCTCTGCCGTGAACAAAGAGCCGACCCCCGTATCCGCATGATGATCATGTACAAGGAGAACTACCGTGTTGACGATGATACCGAGCCAGACATCATTCGGTGGATGACCCGCCAACACGAGCATTACTACCTGGATGGAGACCTCCTTTTCCATGTTGGAAAGAAATACCGCCGCGGTTACAACCCCCTCATGCAAACCCAATTCGTCATCCCCACTACTCTTAGAGAGTCACTCCTAAAGAAATACCATTCCCAACACGCCGGCCATCTGTCCTGGGATAGAACCTACAGCTTACTGTCCCGAAAGTTCTTCTGGGAAACCATGATCCCGGATGTGAAAAAGTTCGTCGCGGAATGCGTGGTCTGTGGCCTCTTCAACACCGGTGCTAATCGGCGTGTCACCCTCCAACCCATTCCCGTCCCCCTTGGTGGCCCCTGGCAAGTCGTCTTCGTAGACGTTCTTGGCCCCCTAACGACCACCACTGACCAATATACCCATATCCTGACCTGGATCGACGCTTTTTCAAAGTGGCCCGAAGTTGTCCCGATCAAAAGCGTCGATGCCGAAACCACTTGCCAATCCTTCCAAAACGACGTCCTTGCACGACATGGGACCCCGACCAAGATCATCACTGATCGTGGATCCAACTTTACCTCCAAAGCCTTCAAAAGCCTTGCCGATGAGTTCGGAGTGGAAATCGCCTATGCCCTCCCCGGACACCACCAGACCAATGGCATGGTGGAGCGTTTCAATCGGACCCTGCGGAACGTCCTCAACAAAGTCGTGCATGACGAACCAAAGGAATGGGACAAGCTCGTGTGCCGCGTTGCCATGGCCTACCGGATGACTCCCCATACCTCCACGGGTGAAAGCCCCTTCCGCCTAAATCATGGTTATGACCCCCGTTTACCCGGTGAACCAGAAACCCCCATGTTCAGTACCACCACCGTCCAAAAATACGTCACTTGGCTCCTCGCTGAGCTTCGCAGCCTTTGGGCCCAAAGCAGTGACGAGATCCTGAAAGCCCAAGCCCGCTACGGGTACCAACATGACCTCCACACTGGTAAACTAAAGAACCCCATTGAAGTCGGAAGTTTGGTCTACCGAGTCGCCCTTACCGTCCAACAACGCGGATTCCACCCATGCTTTGAGCCCCTGTTCACCTGCCTCTACCGAGTGGAGAAGATTGACGGAAAGAACGCCCTCATCAGGGAATATGGCAAAACCGAAGACAAAGCCAAATGGGCCCATTTCGACCAGCTGAAGCTTTACGCCGGTAACGAAGCCCAATACCTCGCCTATTTGGAGGATCGTGTCAAACGGAAGCTTCCAGTCCGAGCGGCGTGCCACAAATGCAAAGAACTCAAGCCTCCCAACCCCGATAAACGTCGTCTCCAACATTGGGTCGCTTGCGATGGGATCCACGACGAAACCACCTGGTTCCACTTGGAATGCGTCGGCCTGAAGCGTGCCCCCGGAAAGAAGGAACAGTGGTTCTGTGACTCGTGTGCAGAGTCCCCCGGATCAGGCATAGTGCCGAACCCTGTGGAAGCCACTTCGTCCAGACCCCTAACGATTCCCCCTCCTCGCCGTCGCCCCGCCAAAAAGTCCCCGGAAACTACGGACGCTGCTGATCTTCCAAATTTCCCATTCCCAGCCATTACCGTTCAACCGTCTACCGACTCCGAACGAGAAGAACCAGAAGAAATCCCCGAGACGGATCAGACGGGCCCGGAACAAGAATCGACCCTCCCTCCCCCGAACCTGGATGAAGGGGTGGAAACGCCGATCTTGTTCACCCTGGTACCCGACGCCGCCCTTCCGCTACCCCCCTTACCCGAAGGGATGATGACCCGATCGCGTGCCCGGAGATTCACTTGAGCCCGCCAATCTTGTCTCGTCTCGTCAAATTTATAAATTATAGTTATCCAAATACTATTAGTTATTTTTCACACTTATTTTTAGTTACCCATCCAGTTTCAAATTTGTTGTTTAAGTTATTTTGTTCAAAATAGGAGGTCGGCTCCCCAGTTTCATTCTGAAACTGGTGGGTCGCCGCCCCCTTATTTTCCTCTTTTCCCTCAGAGGATTGACTCCCCAGTTTCATTCTGAAACTGGTGGGTCATCCCCTCTAATTTTCCTCTTTTCCCTCAGAGGATTGACTCCCCAGTTTCATTCTGAAACTGGTGGGTCGATCCTCTATTCATTCTGTCCATCATTAATGATTTATTTTTGGAAATTCCAGGTCCCCAGAGGCAGACTCGCTAATCCTACGCCTGTGGCTTACCCAGCGTTGGAATCTTCTGACAGGAGGCATCTGGCCAACGAGACGCCTTGGACTCCCCCGCATCGTGATCAACGTGGTCCACGACGACATGGTAGCGGCAGCCATCAGTCTCCTAGAAGCCAGTGCTGCTAATATCTTCAGCCTGGATATCCAATTCAGCACGTTCACCCCCGAGAAATTGGATGTGATGAGCCGCCCTATCCACGAACCCGATTGTCCCGGTGGATGCCCCCGAGATTGGTACTCCCTGTTCGACGTCGCAGCCCTATCCGAAGATTTGCCAGTCGCAATCCGTATGAGCCGCGAGTATCGGTCCCCCATAGAGACGGTATTCGCATCCCCCTGGTGGAAGACCGAAGTCCTCGCGGACGCCTTCTACGCCTACGCCGAAAGGCTCGGCGTCGACAAAGATGGCCAAAATGTCTACACCCCACCCCTCAAGGGCTTCGCCACCATGGTCAATATCCGCTCCGTCGAGGGAATCGAAGTCCACTTCCGCCTATTTGAATTAGCCCTAGGGGCTCCCAACCAGCTCTTGACCTTCCTCACCCAACGGAACCTCCGAACATTCGTCTCTTGGGATACCTACGACCTCCTGTTCCTCGGCTCTATCCGAATGGCCACCCCCATACCACTTGATCGTCGCAGACCCGCTCCCCAACCCCATCAGACGGTCCAGCTGAAGAACTACATCCGCCGCATTCCCATCCTCAACCTCTACCGTCTCTACGACGCGTGGGTCGAACAAGGATATGGCATCGTCCCAAAGGCCAATTCCCAAATGATCATGTCCCTCCACCTGGCCCTTTATGACCAAACCCAAAGAGTGGTCGGCGCTAATCTCTTCAGGCCCGTGGGCTTCGACTACGTGGTCCCCGTACCCACTGTTCAGGATCCGAAGGCGCTTGCTCGAGTCGACTTCCGGGACGGGATGATGGCTATGGTCTGCCACAACAGCGCGTTGGATGTCCTCCTTGCTTTGGCTTCCGACGGCGGGACAGTCGATTTCAACACCACCCCCCAAGCTCTTCGGCAGCTCTACGATTTCCTCCATCATAGCTGCTTCCAGGACATTCCCCGGGCCCGGTCTTACAACTTCCCCATGACCTGCCGCGACAGGGACCGTAGTTATGCTCGGATAGAGGAAGCCCGTATCCATGCCCTTGTACGGATCAGCGTGGCACTCCAAAAGGAAAGAAAAGTCGCTAGGACCGGCCTCCTATTCACCATCCCTCGTGAATCCCTCCTAGTCCTACGAGAAAGACCCGGTAAAGCCCTAGGGGTATTAGACCGACGACGCCCCCTAGACCCAGCCAATCATTGGGACAAATACGGCCTCCCACTGTACCGAGATACCCTACGCCCTTTGGTCCCTGATATTGACTTGGGGATGAACCAACTCCGCTCTGTCTCGGAGGGACTCCGCCTGCTCGAGACCATGAATTCCCAGTCGCGCCGAGACAATCCACTCGACGGCAACCACTCCGGTCTGCGGGGTTTGGTCCCCAACAATCGATTCCAAGTGGTCATCTTCCCCGAAGCCTTTCCCCCGAAATGCCGTATCCTGTCTCAGTGTGAACCAGGGAGCATCTCGCCGGGCAGCATCCGAGTGATCCAACCCGTATTGGCCCACGGAATCGCGAGATCTCAATTATGGGCTGCGGAAGGTCTCACCCCTACCCAGGAACTCGTTTACCAACCCGGCTGGGGATGGATGAGTTACGACTCCTTGTTGCCGGATGAAATCGAACTGAAGGGGATCCCCTCCCAAATCCGCGGGTACTACGCTCTCCCCAGAAATGCTACGAATGTGGATGACGTGGATCACCGAATCTATAATCTCCCCGACTGGCCCAATGGTTACGCCTTCTACCCGGCGGTGAGACCCCTTCCCCCTTACGACGAAATCATCCTCCAACCCTATTCGCTTCAACGCTACGCCTTGCGCGAACCGTCACCCACCCGACCAAGGTCCCGATCCGGATCTGTGACCCAGGAAGGATCTGCGAGAGCAGAAGGAGGCGCGCCGCGGGGGCAGAGATCAGACCCTGGGCGCCCACACCGGAGTCCCCCGTGAAGGAAGCCAATCCCCCGGCGCCTCACACCGAAGCCCCGAATTTTCGGGATCCCGGACCCAAGGTGCCGCACACCCTCAACCGCCGCCCCTCGATGAAAACGGCGAACGAACCAAATTGGGTGTGAGCAGTGTGGGACTCTACCCCAAACACCAAGTCCAACTGGATGGCGGCAGCGAAAGCGAAATCACCCCCTCCAGCGACACGGAGCAACCTTCCTCCTCCGGGAACCAAGACCAAAATCCCCCCGCTAACCAAAATAGCCCTAGGGGCCATGCCAAACCCGAAGGAGACTCCAACCGTCCGAAGGACTCACAGCGAGAAAAGGGAACCAGCAAGACCCACCGTAAAAACCCCAAAGGATCCGCCAACTCGAACGACAAGAAAGGATCCCAAGGAGGCGCGGCGGGAGGTTCCGGTGACCCACCTTCGGACGATGAAAGCAAGCGGGATCGGGGCAAAGAACACGATGACAAACGCCCCTCGTCCAAGACCAGTAAAGTAAAGAAGTCCCATTCTAAGAAAGACTCGAAGGGGCCCGATGATCGGACCTCAGTCAAAGGATCCCGTTCCAAACCCAAGTCCTCCGGAAAAACGGACTCCTCCAAACTGCCCCCTGCTCCTCCAGTTTCCTCAGCCTCACCCGCAACCAAGCGAAAGGAAGCGAATGGCGTCAGCAAGAACCCCGGTCCCAGTAAACCAAAAAGCCCTAGGGGCAATAGTTCCCATACCGACACCAATACGGATGGCGAAGTGGAAGCTGTGGCTAACCAATTCAACAACATGTCCGCCCAATCTCCTCCCGGTTACCGACCTCCCGAAGCAGATCCTCCTCATTCGGAGTCTGGTTCGGCATCAATGGACCTATCTGGAGAGTCCTCAGTGCGGCTACCCCCGTTGGACCCTACGCAAGCAGAGGCCGCCGTCCAATCCGTGGGAGTGAACCCAGGGGAGGAAGACATGGATTGCCAAGTTCCCTCTCCTGCCGCCTTTGAAGAAGTCGTCGTAGGCGAAGAAGTCAACGACCCTAATGACGAATTGGCCTCCCCAGACCGACCCGAAGCTGACGTTCCCGAGATGGTTGACCTGACTCAGTCACCGGAGGAGAAGACGCCCACACCGGAGCCTGTAGACCTGGTTTCCCCTGAAGGTATGCCCGGGCCCAAAGTACCTGAAGCCATGGATACTGCCGATCCCCTCTCACACTCGAAAGACAGCAGTCGATCCGGCAATATTTTCGAAAAGTGGGACGGTCTTCGCATCAAGGTCCCCCTGAAGAACTCAGAGCCACTGTTCGGCAGATCCCAAGATCCAACCGCCCCGCCGAAGCCTTCTGACGCACCACCTAGCGCTGCCCCCGGTCCTCCCACGTTGGATTCCCAGCAGGTCCCTCCCCCAATTGGTAACCCCGTCCCATCCAATGCTACTAACTCGGAGGTACCCGGTCCGGCTGCACCCCCTGGGTTGGATGTCAACCCTGATCTCCTCATCCGAAATCCACCCGGATCTCCTACCCTTGGGGAGGACCACGAAGATTCCGCCTCTTCAACCACCCCTCGCCCTGATACACAGTCGGAGTCCATGGCTACGGATGACTCGAGACGACAAAGAGATCCAGTGACCGGCCATATACGTCCAGAGAGGCGACAACCCGAAAATCAGTCCCGAAATTTGTCGCCGAATCGGACGCGTGCCCCCTATACCCTCCCCGATGACCGTGAAAACTGGACCAGAGAATGGGTCGATAAGGAAGGTAATGCCCATTACCCCGAAGCTAGGGCAGAGCCACGTCCGGGTGAGAGAAGCCGCCCACCTCCCCTTATCCCGAACCCTACTCGCAAAGAGTCGCGCAGGACGGATTCCCAAAACCCGGAGGATTCTGACCGTATCAAGTCTAAGATCTTCATTGGCCCCGACAAGAACGTCTTCACCCCCACGTTCACGGGTAGGGACGGCAAAGAAACCGAATACCTCCCCTTTTGCTCAAAACGCGGTCCTAGGGACGAGACTTACACCAAGCGGACCTACTATTCTCCCCCTCCCCGACCCTCCAAAGGTGGTTCCTCTCGTGACCAGAGCCCCCAAGACCAGAAGAGCTCCCATCACTCACGAGATCCGAAGAG
Source organism: Aquimarina sp. (assembly GCF_977115655.1). NCBI lineage: Bacteria > Pseudomonadati > Bacteroidota > Flavobacteriia > Flavobacteriales > Flavobacteriaceae > Aquimarina > Aquimarina sp. The sequence goes on along the minus strand of NZ_CDSBKO010000096.1, from coordinate 2,989 downwards.
AACGGCAGATCCCAAGGCCGCCAGGAAGCATAGCGGGCATCGAGAGGATAAACCCCCCTCGTCTCGCCAGGAGTCTTCCACCAACCGCTCCTCGGACAAACGCCGCTCCCCCAAGAAAAATGATCGTGAGAGGGAAACCCGTCACCGACCTAGCTCCACCTCCACGAGTTCGAGTGCCAAGAGCCAAGATAGACACTCCCGGGACGACCGCGAGCGAAGCCACAGAGAAAGACCTCATGGCGAAACATCGAAAAGCACCTCTTCTCACTGCTCCCGCGGAACGACCGAATCCTCCGTAAACTCTGGCAGCCAAAGCACTCGCGACTCCGATGGTCCCTCGCAAGAATCACACTCTCGATCCCGCGGAACAGACCGGAGCTCCCGCCAGACACACTCTCGATCCGATAGTCGCCCCAGCGAGACCTCCAGTTACCGTACCGCCCAACGAGACTCCCCACCCGAACGACGGAAGGACCCCCCTAGTAAAGATCGAGAGAAGCCCCGGGATCCCACCCCCACTAAAAACCAAGGGTCCGCAAAGCCTACCGGTACCTCCCGAAGGGATCCCCAGAACCCCAGTGACCACCAGTTCAAGAAACCAGATTCCCCTGACAAGCCTAGGGCTACCCATAATTCCAAAACGAGAGGATCGAAAGAGTCGTGGTGGACCCATCCCGACCCTAAAGAAGAACGCTCCGCCGACCCCTCCTATCGATCGCGTGACCCCCACAGGAGAGACGCCGGGAATGCAAATTTGTCACGACCCCGTGAGGGTAGTTCCCGACGACCTGCAGCCGGAGGCCAAGGCGAAAGATCCGGCGATCGGCAACGTAACGACGGGACTAGGCCTAATCGGTACACTGCCCAGCAGCGCCGTGTCGACGAGATCCAGAGGCGGTTGATCGCGGAAGAGCTGGCGGCCTCAAACCCAGGCTCTCCCTATCCATCAGAGCCAATGGACACCTCCCCACCGATCCGCGCCCGGCCCTCCAACAGCCCGTTAAAAAGACCTTCGGTGAAGGCTCCCACCACTGCTACCACCACTCCCAAACCCAATACGTCCGGCCAACTTCCCCCTCGTGTCTCCCTAATCGACCTTATCCGGGACCAGGACCAACGAGATCCCCGCCAAGACCGATCCCGTACGGATCCCTCCAAACAACCCCATCGCAGGGATATTCCCAAAACCAATCGCCCCACGCGTCCGTACGTCCCGCCCCCGAATTCCGTACATGCTCAAGTACCCCGGCCAGACAACAAATCTGCGCCCGCGGACCCGAGACCAAGGGACAACACTTCGGACCCCCCTCGCGAGTTTGCGGAGCCTGGCAGGCGAAAACGTGGACGCGACCCCAAAACTACCCCCGACGAACCCAACAAGCGTTATGCCAATGATGAACGGCCACGGGTAGTCGACCCCCGGAATTCCAAACCTAAAAGACCTTTGAGCAAATGGCCGGAGAGAGACCGCTACCGTAAGGCCAGCCAAGGCTTCCGCAACTACGCTAGCAACTGTGACACTAGGCCGCACCGAATCCCCGACGAGTTCGAGAACGACGGACAAGACGTGCCCCCTACGCTCGACGAGGATGGAGAAAGACGGAACTTGACGGGTCCCACCTACACCAAATATACGGCCCAAGGGAAGGAACAAAGATTCACCAAGCCGATGGCGGTAAACCGGGAACAAAACCAGGCCCGGATGGAGCAGAAGCGAAACCAACACTTCAGTGACAAAGCTTCGGATCTCCTTAAATCCCTGAAGTCCAAACCGCCCAAACCATTGGTCCACCGGGGCTTCCTGCCGTACATGGATCGGTTCCATCCCTTCCCTAAAGAAGACACCGTCGAATATGCGTACCTGCAACATCGAAGGAATCTCAATTGTCGCATAATCAACAGTCTCCAAGGGAACCTCAAGGTCCTACTGACGGATGCAGCCCGTGAAACTCTCCAAGACCCCCACCAGAATCGCCGACGGGCCAGCTCCACCTCCTTTATGAAGCATATAGAGACCCATAGCATCAACTTGTTCCAAGAGGTTCGGGCATCCCTATCCTACGAAGGTGGCCAAGAACTATACGACCTCTTGGTTCAATACGTCTGCCATGGTATCCGCGTCAGCCTCATTCGTTGCACCCGCAGCGATGCCAGCTGGGGCCTATATGCTCCCGATATTTTCCTGGTGATCCTAGGGATCCAAGCCTGTACCTCCGTACCCCGTGAAATCACCCACCCTGCTCGCCCCGAGGTAGTTCCCCCATTCGATGTCCCCTCTTCCCGGCGCCCCTTCCATATCCGAGAAGCGGATCGTGAAGCCCGAATGTTGCCAGCCCACTGTCGCGGCGAGGCCCAACGACAAGCCGTCGACGAGATGAACTCAATCTACGTCGAGAAAGCTCGGGCATACTTTGAGGAGCTCGAGTTTCAATTGTCACTCCTGGAACAATACGATTTCAGCGAGATACTGCGACACGACATCTGGGACATCTGCAGCAAACGACTTGAGGTGGCAGAAGCAAGGTTGACTGAATTGGAAACCGAGGTCCAAGAAGCCTGGTACGAAGATGCGGTCGACGTAGAACGCGAGATGATCGCCGATTACAACTCCTACATGCCGTACTACAGTACCATGGCTCGCCACGAATGCCGGCTGGAACTACGTCGAAATCAAATGGGACTGGATGTCGCCGAGGAAATCGAGGCGAGAGTCACCAACCCTCAAGAAGAAAGTGACATGACCTTCATGAGAGCCCTCACGAGACCCGTTCCCTCCTGGCTGTAGCACCATCCGCCCGGAATAAACCCAAAACTGCCCTAGGGGCCATAATCCAAAGAACTCATGCCCTAGGGGCTCTAACCTAGCAGCCTACCTCACTTCTCCCATTTCCCCTTATGTTGGCCGTCCCTTATGGTACGCTTCCTCTGGTTGGTCAAAGAATGCGATGTCATCCCTTTCCCCCCTGGATCCTCTCACTCGGTCGATGTC
>NZ_CDSBKO010000095.1:0-11906 GCF_977115655.1 Aquimarina sp. | reverse complement strand
TGGCATATTGCAAAATACAAATTATTACAGTAATATCAAACAAGAAATGGTATTATTTCTTTTTCATCTGTTCTTCGTTAAAAAATATAACCGTAACTACAGCTATGCTTGATGCCAGCTTAAGTCTGGTACAAGCTTTTTGCCTTGAATACTTAAAAAATAAATTCAATTTCTATACGCACTATTTCAAAGTTAAAATGGTATAATACCCTGTAAAGAAGTCTAAAAAAGCTATTCTCGATAGCTTTGTTGAGTTTTGTCGAAGTACAACTCTGCCCTGTACAGAGCGTAGCCTAAGTATAAGATACAATACAATTTAACCATAAAATTTTGCGGCTAAACGTATTCATTTCATAATCAATTTGGTATAATTAACGCGGTTTTCTTACATCTTCAATTCAGATTGTTAGAGGATGTCCTTATAAGACGTTTTAACGTCCTTTTGTATGTAATAAAAACGGTATAACTTTATATTTATATTATGAAGAAGATTATTTTTATTATACCTCCGGATTTTGAGTTGTTAGATGTAGCTGGACCAGCACAAGTTTTTAATGAAGCTAAGTTTTATGGATTCGAAATAGATATAGAGTTCTATGCGATGCAAAATGATATTACAAGCTCTGCGGGATTACCAATGGGGTCAATTAAAAATTATAAAAAAGCACTGCCAAAGCATGGGGATTTTATAATTATACCAGGAATACATTTTGAAAGCCTAGAAAGACACGAAGAAAGAGAGATTTTATTTCTTAACTGGCTTACAAAACAAGCAAATAAAGAAGTAAATATTTGCGCCATGTCTAATGCAGCATTTATTTTGGGAGAAGCAGGCTTATTGGATAACAGGGATTGTACTACCTTTTGGCGAAGAATAGATTTATTGCGCAAGTTATTTCCAAAAGCCAAAGTATTAACAGATGTATTATTTGTAAAAAGCAGTAATATATATACAAGCGCAGGTATTAGTGCAGGTATAGACGTAGCCTTGTCCATACTCGAAGAACTGAAAGGACCTCTTTTTACCAATAAAATAGCCCGCAGTTTAGTTATTTATCACCGTCGCAGTTCTAATCATACACAACAAAGTATTTATTTGGATTACAGAAACCATATAAATCCAAAAATACATCAGGTACAAGATTTTATGATTACCAATATAGCATCCAAAATCACTATACAAAAACTGGCAGAAAAAGTAAATATAAGCCCTAGGAATTTAAGTAGAATTTTTAAAAAAGAAACAGAGATAACACTTATCGAATACCTAACAAAACTACGGATAGAAAAAGCAAGAACGCTTAAAAATAATCCAGAATATACTGTAGATTTTATAGCTTCAGAATGTGGGTTTACTTCAGCAAGACAGTTACAACGAATTCTAAAAAAAGAAACAAGGACTTAGCCAAACAAATTTAATTAAGTGATTTAAACTTTTTCAATATATCATAAAATGAAACAAAGCAAAATACTAGAAACACAAAGACTTATTCTTAGAGAACTGGAACTAACCGACACGAATTTTATTATACAATTAGTAAACTCCCCAAAGTGGTTAAAATTTATTGGAGACAAAAATGTTAGAACAGAGGAGGATGCAAAAAAATATCTGGAAAACGGACCAATAAAAAGTTATAAAGAAAATGGTTTTGGTTTATGGCTGGTACAATTAAAAGAAGGGAATACGCCTGTTGGCATGTGCGGACTTATAAAAAGAGAAACCCTGGAAAATGTAGACATAGGATTTGCAATGCTGCCAGAGTATGAAAAGTTAGGGTATGGGTTCGAAATTGCTAATGCTACCATGAATTATGCAAAGAATGTTTTGCGCCTAAACAAAATTATTGGGATAACAGATCCTGCAAATAAATCTTCGATTAAACTATTAAACAAGATAGGTCTTACTTTTGAAAAAACAAAAAAACTGTTTGATAACGATACAGTTCTTGTGTTCTCTCCTTTTGATAATGTTAAGGACAAAAATGAGATAGATATACTAACTGACCGCTTTTTTGATGTATTTACCAATACGAACCATAAAGTGCCGGACATAAATAAAATAAGGGAATTATGTGTTCCTGAGTGTATGTTTATTAGTAATACAGCAGGCATGCCAGAAACCTGTAGTGTAGAACAATTTATTGCTTCCAGGGAAAAAATGTTAAGAGATGGAACACTTATCGATTTTAGCGAAAACGAAATTTCGTATACCATAGATATCTATGGCAATATTGCCCAAAGATTTAGTCTTTACCAAAAATCAGGAAAGCTAAATAATGTTTATTTCGAATCCAAAGGAATGAAATCTATTCAATACCTTAAGATAAATCAGGAATGGAAGATATGTTCTGTGACCTGGAGTGATGAAACACAAAATAAATAGGCTCTTTAACGAACACCATCCACTCGTTATGGAGTGCTTTGCCCTCAAAAAGGTAAAGCAACCGTTTTTAGATACTAATATTTTTGTTCCCGGTAAGCGGGAAAGGGTTTTATACCGCCGGGAGAGGTAATACAAGTGCAGGGAAAGGGTTTTATACCGCCGGGAGAGGTAATACAAGTGCAGGGAAACGGTTTGGTACCGCCGGGATAGGTAATACAAGTGCCGGGAAACAGTTTGGTAACGCCGGGATAGGTAATACAAGTGCCGGGAAACAGTTTGGTACCGCCGGGATAGGTAATACAAGTGCAGGGAAAGGGTTTGGTAACGCCGGGAGAGGTAATACAAGTGCCGGGAAAGGAGTTGTACCAACGGTAATGATAAAATTAGATATTCGATATTAAATAATTATCAAAACTATTCTCTATCTTTAATATACTAGGGGATAAAGCCCTTTGTAGTTTAGAAAATCTTTCTATTTTTACAAGGCAGTAACATTTTTTTATGAAAATTTGAGAATCAGACCTATTCAAATATCCGTATTTATCCTGTTTATATTAGGAGCATTGTTTGGGCTTATGTTTTTAAGCAAAAAAGGGCAAGTCAAAAAAGCACAAGTTCATGACGATGGATTTTCTTATGAAGGAATTTCTGTAAAATACCCAACGTACACTACTTTTTTAGGATTAGAAAAAGACACGGTTTTAACCCGAAAAGATGTTTTGGAAGTTACCAATATCGTAACCCCTCTGGAGGTAGAGTCAGAAGAAGAAGAAAGCATAGCAGTGCTATCCAAAGAAATAAAACAACTTCCGGATTTTTCTAAAATAGATACCACCAGGATTGTTAGAATCCAATACCCGGATAGCAATCCTGATTTTGTAAAAAAATTAAGAAACAAACTATCTTCCAGATCTTGCAGGATTATACACTATGGGGACTCGCAGATAGAAGGAGATAGGATCACCGCGTATTTGCGAAACCGATTGCAACACATGTACGGGGGTAGTGGCCCTGGCTTTATTCCTGTATTACCAGTGTATTCACAAATAAGTGCAATAGTAGAACCAAGTAGTAATTGGCAACGATTTGCTTTTTTTGACCCTACTCAAAAAAAGTTTTCACATAAAAAATATGGAGCATATCTGTCTGTTTCCCGTTTTACAGAACATTTCGAAAAGCTTCCGGATAGTACCAAAATAGATTCTATGCCAGTAATTAGAGCTTCTGTTAAAATTGGTAAATCCCAAAAAGCCTATGCAAAATTCAGACGATTTACAAATATAGGGTTGCATTATGGTAACTGTAATTTTCCTGTAAAGATATCAGTCTATAATAATGGGGCTTTACTTCAACAAGGCGATTTAATTGCAGATGGCGAATACCACGAGTACAAGATCAGAACAAACACCACACCTTCTAGCCTAAAGATAGAAGTAGAAGGAAAAGTAAGCCCGGATTTTTATGGATTAACATTAGACGGGGGATCCGGAGTGCAAATAGATAATGTAGCAATGCGAGGGGCTTCAGGAACTATTTTTACCAGATCCAGTACAGCTACCTACAGCAAAATGATGGCAAAATTAGATCCGGAAATTGTTATTATGCAATATGGAGGAAATACCATGCCATATCTGAAAGACTCTACAGAAGTTGAAAATTATGCCAAACATGTGGTATATCAGGCAAACTGGATTAAAAGGCAAACAAAGGGATCTAATATTATATTTATTGGCCCAACAGATATGTGTTTACCCGTAAATGGTAAAATGGAAACCTATCCATTATTACCATACCTTAATGACAAATTAAAGGAAACCTGTTTGAAAAATAATATAGCTTATTGGAGTATGTATGCTGCTATGGGAGGAAAAGGATCGATGAAGTTATGGGTAGACGAAAAATTGACTGCCACAGATTATATGCATTTTACCTGGAAAGGAACCAAAATAATTTCAGAACTATTTTTTACAGCCCTATACCTTGACCTCAAAGAACCTAAAAATAATGACAATACCTAAAAAAATATCTTTTTGCTTATGGCTTTTTACTTTGCCTATAATAGCACAAACCTATGTTATAGATACCGTACAAGACAAATACACTTTTGTAAACTGGAAAGCTAATACCATAAAAATGGCAGAAAGTTCTCCTGCCTTTAAATCTCTTTTTCATAAACTGGATACTATTGCTAAAGGAGGGAAAGGAAAACTGCACATTTTTCATATAGGGGGATCCCATATTCAGGCAGATATTTACTCTAACCGGCTTAGATCTTATCTTCAGACCATGAGCCCGACAACCAAGGGGCAACGAGGGTTTATATATCCATATAGTATTGCAAAAACAAATAATCCGGGTAATTATAAAATTAAATACGATGGTAAATGGTCAGGATATCGGTGCTCTGTTAAAAAAGATAGTGTAGCCTGGGGATTATCGGGAGTGACAGCCGTTTTTAAAGACTCTGTTTCTAACATAAAAATAATAGCTAATGGAAATAATTATCATGAAAAAATGTATGATTTTGATAAAATCAGGATTTTTTATGATAACTGGAGCGACGATTATGAAATCTCCTTTAAGCAAGACTCTATAGTATCTAAAGTAATAGAAAACAAGCAAGCACATTTTGTAGAATATGCACTTAACACTACTGTAGAAGAAATAGAATTTTGTGTTCGTAAAGTAAAAGATACCGCAAATGCAGAGTTTTTGATGATGGGAGTAGAGTTAATGAATGATAATACAGGGATCGAATATACTTCTATTGGGGTTAACGGAGGGAGTTTTTCGTATTATGAACGATGCCGTTATTTTAAAGAACAATTACTCCTTTACAAACCTGACCTGTTTATTATATCTATAGGAACCAACGACGCATACCACCCCGATTTTGACCCCAAAGCATATAAAAAATATTATACCGATTTTATAAAATTAGTTCAACAAGCAAACCCGGATTGTGCAGTATTGCTAACAGTACCAAACGACTCTTATTATAAAAAGAAGCTTCCGAACCCCAGAACCAGAATTGCCAGAGATGTTATTTATCAAGTAGCCGAAGAACAAAAAATGGCAGTTTGGGATTTTTATGAAATTATGGGGGGATTTAACTCTTCGCAAAAGTGGTATACCAATAGATTAATGCCTCGCGATCGTATACATTTTACAGTTATGGGATATAGAATAAAAGCAGATTTATTATTACAGGCATTGGCAAACTCTTGGGAAAACGAACTACAACTAGAGTCTAACTCTATCTTGAATCAGATTATTAATGAATAGACTTATTGATATATTCTCTTTTTCAGAGGACTCCCCGTTAATATTTACACAAGCAAATTTTTGGATATTCTTTGCGGTAATATACTTTATCTATTCTATACTATATAGCAAAAAGAGTTTACGAAGTGCGTATCTGTTTGCGATCAGTTTGCTTTTTTATTATAAAACCAGTGGACTTTTTGTAGGGATCTTGCTTTTTAGTACCGTTAATGATTTCTTTTTAGGTAAAGCCATTTATAAAAGCAAATCTGTTTTATTACAAAAAGTATTAGTAGCAGTTAGTGTAATTATTAACCTGGGGACATTATGTTATTTTAAATATGCCTATTTCTTCACAGATTCTTATAATTACCTTTTTCAAACCAACTACGAAGTAGTTAATTATTTAGCACAATGGGCTAATACTTGGGGAGCAGTAGATTATTTTACGATCGATAAAATTATACTTCCGGTAGGTATTTCGTTTTATACCTTTCAGACGATAAGCTATAGTGTAGATATTTATAGAAAACAAATCAAACCCTTAAACTCTATTATAGATTTTGGATTTTTTGTAAGTTTCTTTCCGCAGTTGGTGGCAGGTCCAATCGTGCGAGCCTCAGATTTTGTACCACAAATACGTAAAGAGATTAATATTACCAAAGAAGAGTTTGGTAGAGCCTCTTTTATGATTTTAAAAGGGCTGATAAAAAAAATGTTGTTTGCAGATTATATCGCTGCAAATTTTATGGATCGTGTGTTCGATGTGCCCGAAATGTTTTCTGGTTTTACTAATATCATGGCAATGTTTGGGTATTCGTTACAGATTTACGGCGATTTTTCGGGATATACAGATATTGCAATAGGATTAGCATTACTTATGGGATACAAATTACCAGTTAATTTTAACTCCCCATATAAAGCCATACACTGTGGGGATTTCTGGCAACGCTGGCATATCTCCTTATCTACATGGTTAAAAGATTATCTGTATATACCAATAGGAGGTAATCGCAACGGAACCATTTTTTCATACACATTTATATTAGTATTTACATTTTTGGGAGCGTTTGCAGTTTCGGATTATGCAATAGCCCTGTCAGCAACCTCTGTAGTGGGGGCAATACTAATTGTCACTTTATTTTCATCTAAGCTGGCAAAGCACTTTAACCGTAATGTAAATATCATGATTACCATGTTGGTTGGTGGGCTATGGCATGGTGCCTCCTGGAAATTTGTGATTTGGGGAGGGCTTAATGGTCTGGGGATAGTAGCATATAAATACTGGCGTAAGGTAAGCCCGTATGAAAACTCAAATGCGTGGTATGCTACATTGTGGAAGATAGCCCTAACCTTTGTATTTATCACTTTTACCCGTATCTATTTTAGAGGAAATAGTATGGATCATATACAGCGATTTTATGAGCAGGTAACTACAAATATGGATTGGCAAAATGCTTTAATCGTACTTTGGGAGTACAGGTTGGTATTTATAGTGATGTTTTTAGGATATGTAACACATTGGCTGCCATATAGTACCAAAGATTGGATCGAAAATTTGTTTATTAAAAGTAATATGATTATCAAAGCTTTAGTGGTAATGATCGTTGCAATTATTTGTTATCAAACTTATGCCGCAGATTTTCAGCCTTTTATTTATTTTCAGTTTTAGATATCTCTGACCTCTGGTTTTTTTTAAATTATGCTGGAAGTCCGAAGTCGGGTGTCGGGTGTCTGATGTCCGAAGTCGGGTGTCGGGTGTCCGAAGTTAGGTGTTGGGTGTCGGGTGTCCGAAGTCGGGTGTCGGGTGTCCGGTGTCCGAAGTCGGGTGTCGGGTGTCCGAAGTCGGGTGTCGGGTGTCCGAAGTCGGGTGTCTGATGTCTCCCTCAACCTCCGTCTTCCGTCTTCCGTCTTCCGACTCCCGTCTTCCGACCTCCGTCTTCCGACTCCTGACTCCCGACCTCCGTCTTCCGACCTCCGACCCCGACTCCCGACCTCCGATTTTTTTAAATTATGTTGGAAGTCCGAAGACCGATGCCGGAGGTTTGTTCAGAGACGGACATTAACTCAACAACACTAAATTTACCTGACTCAAAGTCTGAAACTAATCTGCGTTTGAAGTCCTCCGAGTAAACACGACATTTACGAATCTTTCTTAGGTTTGCTTTCATAAATTGACATTTTTGTGGTGAACCTATATCAGAGACGGACAGCTTCTGACCTCGGACATCCAGCTTCCGACTTTGAGCTTTGCACTTTTACATTTATCGTTTTATATTTATCATTTTACATTTAGTATTTACGTACCATGTTTTTACATACACATCCTTATAAACCATTTTTTCCTGAAGGAGCAACAAAACTAATTGTTGGCACATTGCCTCCGCCAAGATTTACCACAGGAGAGTTAAAAGAAGGAGATGTTGATTTTTGTTACGGTAGTATTAGTGGTTTGTTATGGCCGGTATTGGATAAGATTTTTGATTTAAACCTTATTTTTGAAACGACAGAAGAAGCAATAAACCAAAGAAAAAACTTTTTGAAATTGCGTAATATAGGAGTTTGTGATATTGTAGAAAGTTGCGAGCGACAAAAAATAGATGCATCAGATTTAGGAATGCAAAACATAAAGCTTAGAAATGTTTTATGGTATTTAAAACAATATCCTAAGATTAATACATTACTGTTTACCGGGGGTAACAGTAAAAATGGTCCTGAATATTTTTTTAGAAAACATATAAAAGAAAAAGGAATATCATTAGAAATAGTATCTAATGATATTCCTAGAATACACAAATTTGTTATAGAAAATCGCATAATAAAAACCATATCTCTTACCGCGCCATCGGGTGCAGCCAACCGATCTATAGGTGCTCTGGACGAATACAAAAACTTAAAAAATAATAACCCTAATTTTAATACAATAGATTTTAGGGTACAACAATATCAGAAATTCTTTTAGTGTACATATTTCTTAATCAAAAAGAGTTCCTTGATGTTCTGCGTCGAGGTTTTCCTTCAGATTGTCATTCCTATGAAAATGGGAATCCAAATAACGTAATTTCGATTTTTGACACTAAGCAAAATGAAACGATCGAAAATACGGCTATGTGGCTGATTCAAGGATAGTTCATTTCAAAAAAGATGGATTCATTAAAATAATACCAGCTCTTATAAGAAGCGATAAAAAAATGCTTCAAGTTTATTTTTCGAGTTGTGATAATAATTCATTTGCCTTTTTAAAATAATAATTATCAGGATTATTACGTAGTAGTTTCAAATTTGCAATAGCTTTTTTATCATTGCCTTGTTTTAAATAGGTTAGTGCGATATACCAATAGGCTCTGTCACTTTCGATAGTGTTACTTTTTAATAACTGATCAAAAATTGGTAAAGCCTTATCAAAATTATTAGATTCTAGATACGCTATTCCCAGATAGGTAAGAACATGAGGATTGATAATTTCTTGATGTAAAGTTAAATACGAGGAAAACAGAGGTATTGCCTCTGCATATTTTTTATCAATAAACAAAGCTTCTCCTTTTGCAAGATCCTGCTCATGATCTCCTCTTACCGTTAAGGAGGGTAGATTTTCCCAGGTATTATATTCGGCATACAATTCTTTAGAAGATACCTCTGTATCAATAAAAAATCGATTCACCAAAAACACCAATGCTATAGCCGCAGCAGCATAGTATAGATATCGTAGTATTGGTTTTTTAGAAGGCGTATTTTCTATATCATATATCTTTTTACCGGCTTTTATTTTTTGTGACAATTCTTGGATCTCTTCACTTCTTAGGTGATTTTGGAGTGCCTGTAATTCCTGAGAATCGATAGGTAGCTGTTGTGCATTCGAAACATCCGTACCATATTGTACATACATTTCTTTATGTATAGCTACTTCTTGGGCAAGATCAGTATCATTTTGTATGCGTTCTTCAAAAGCCAGTCGATCAGGATCCGATAGGTTCTGATCCAGATACGCAGCAATCATTTCATAAGTATGTTCATCAAAACTCATAATTCTTTCAATTCTTTAAATCGTACATCAGATTGTATATATTCAGAAAGCTTGGCTTTACATTTAAAAACCCGTTGCCGCACCACTGTTTCTGATAAGTACGATGTTTTGTCTACAATTTCTTTATAGGATAATTTATCAAAGAAATAGCCTAAGATTTCTTTGCAATTACCAGACAGTTTTTCGAAGGCTTCTTTATATAATTCCCAACGTTCCTGATCTAGTATGGCTATCGCCATATCCTTTTCATTATCTATAGGTTCAACAATCTGATCTTTTGTTACCCACATTTTGGTTTTATTTAACTCGCGTCTCCATAAATTTTTACAAGCGGTAAACACATATCCATCAAAAGAGGTGGTAAGATTAAACTCTTGTATTTTTATTCTGGTAGCTAATTGTATCAATACTTTATGAAAAATATCCTCGGCATCTGCATATTGTCCTTTATTCTTGGTAACAAAACTGGCAACTTTAGGAAATACTTGTGTATAGATCTCTGCGATTCCTTTTTCATCACCATTAAGCAGGCTGGTCAAAAGATAATCGTCTTTTTTGGTAGGCATAGAGTTCGTGTGTTTATGTAAAAATAAGGATTTCTAAAAAAAAAGAAATAGATTCGGGTAACATTTTAAAAAAACAGGAACGGGTGTATATCGTATGCATATAATATTAGGATAAATACTATGTTATATCCATTAAGGATGAATACAAATTGGAAAAATTAATAAACACTTAAAACCTTTACTAATGAAAACAAAAAAAATATTGGGATGTGCATTTTTAGGACTAATGGGCGTATTGCTAAGTTGTACACAAAAGGGAATTCATGAATCAGTAACACAAGAGGCTACTTCTGTAATAGAAGTCAAAGAATCTGGAAAATGCGATAGTGAAACCATTCCTAATCAACTTGTGGTGAAATTCTTTAGGCATGTTGAAGAAATTGATAAAAGAATCTTAAGGGCAAAACTGGAAGTAAAAAACTTTAAAAAATGTGAGTGTGCAGATAAAACCTTAGAAATGTGGGAGTTTGATGAGAAGGATAGCCATGGTAACCCTTTGAATATAGAAGAGAAAATAGGAATAGCAGAAGGGGAACCTGATTTAGAAGGGGTAGATACCAATTTTATCATGACTACTACGGGTACTACAGGTTTTTATAATGGGGGTAATCCACATTATAGTACCTTGCCTACAGCTTTATATACCTCTAATGCAGAGGTTACTATAGCGGTTCTAGATACCGGGATACAGTATGATTATTTTGATATAGGATCTTACCCTCCTTTTTTATATTATAATGCTGCTAGTAATACCTGTTCAAACGGTATGGATAATGAATTTTCGGGCTGGGATTTTGTAAATAATGATCCTATCCCGTATGATGATAATGGTCATGGTACTATAGTAACGGCATTGATTACTAAAAAAATACTAAGTTATAAGACCCCAATACCATTTCAAATTCTACCTGTCAAAATATTTGATGAGAAAGGTAAGGGTACCTATTTTGATCTGTTATGTGGGTATCGATATGCGGTTAAAAAACCAGGAATGGATATTATTAATATGAGTTTTGGCTGGTGCGGAGAAAGACATGCTCTTCTTGAAAAATTTATAGGAGAGACCGAAAGGAAAGGAAAAATATTGGTGGTAGCTTCTGCTGGTAATCAAGGAGAAGATAATGACCAGATGGAACATTATCCATCTTCCTATCCAAACAAAAATGTATTAAGTATAGGCGCTATAAATCAGAATAATACTACTTTGGCTTCCTTTTCAAATTTTGGAAAACACAGCGTAGATTTTGCTGCTACTGGAGAAGATATAAAGTTTGATTTTGGAAATGGAGTAGAAAAAGTATCGGGGACCTCATTTGCAACAGCGTTTGCCACTGCAAATGCAGCTTACTATTATGCAAAAGGAACCCCCAGAAAACAGATAGAAGCAAAACTGAAGGGTACATCTAAGTATTTGAATAGTTTGGAGCAAACTATAAAGTACTCTTCTTACCTTCCTGAATAGCGGTAAATTTCATTCCAGATCAGGTTTAGAATGACAAGGTATTTTTGTTTGTCATTCCGTTGAAGAACGGAATCCATAAAGGAGTTGTTTCGTTATAATAGATTCCAGATCAGGTTTGGAATGACAAGGTATTTTTGTTTGTCATTCCGTTGAAGAACGGAATCCATAAAGGAGTTGTTTCGTTATAATAGATTCCAGATCAGGTTT
>NZ_CDSBKO010000094.1:0-12638 GCF_977115655.1 Aquimarina sp. | reverse complement strand
GGTAGGCATATCGATAATCCCCCACCTGGTTACGCCCTGGCATTGGCATCCCAAAAGGATAATAATCGGTACTCGTCATTGCCATTGCTTCCCCTTGTGGATTTCTACCCACTACAACACGTACATTGCCTAAATGATCGGTTAACTGGTATACATTTGTACCATCTGATTTTCGAACTCCTAATCTACCAGCTCCATAAATAGTATTTTCTACTACCTGTCCATCGCGATAAATTGCCATAGGTGTTCCTGCTGCGTCGCGCACATAATGCTCGATATAGCTTAAACTGCCATTGGTTGGATTATAGGATTCTTTACGTACCCTATGCCCCTTATCATTGTAAAAGAACTTGACCAATGGTTGATTTCCTTTTTTCACTTCGGTTACCAAACCACTGGCATTGTAAAGATAGGTAATATTTTCAGATCTATTGTTTACCAATTGCCCTATTTGGTTATACACATAATTATCGGTATCTGTTTGGGTCCCGATATCCTTTGCTCCTGCTACATCCCCCTCACTATCAATTACTTGTTTTAACTGATTTGGTTTGTTATTGCCCGTATCGTATTTATACTCTAATTTATCCATGGCATTACCAGTCCCATTCTCCGTATGCTTGTTACGATGTAAGGTTTGTATATTACCATTAGCGTCATAGGTAATATTATCTACTTTATAATCGCCATTGGCATTTGCAATTAGTGTACCGGCACTAATATCCCTAACATAATTAGAAGATCCTGCGGTTATTTTTGCAGTAAAAACACTTCCGGATTGGGCATGAAATCCCGGTACCAAGGTTATGCTTACATTCGCTTTTAAATGTGAGGTTTGCCCCGAGTTTAGCACATTATTTACCGAAGGAAGGTGGTCATCATTAGAAGGTGTTACCGTGTTCTCTTCGTCGATAATAGTAGGTATACTAGTATTATCTGGCAAGAAATTGCCATATTCTGCTTTTTGCAACCAATTATTTCGGTTATATGTATATTCGTAGGTATGCTCTTTACCCGGGATTGGGTTATAATCAGAGTTCCAACGGATTCCTTTAATATTACCGTTATATTGATCGAACCCGTAATTGGCACTTTTTATATTGGGTAAAGGACGGTTATAATCATGTTTGTTATAGTCTATAATCATCCCAAACAAGTCATTAGCATCTCCACCGGGATCATTTGCTGCATCCAAACTGGGGTGGTTGATACTTTTTAAGGCTCCTTGCAGATTATATACATAGTCTATACCTTGTAGCCCCTGTGCTATATTGGTTCGTTTTAAAGCACCGGTTTCGTAATAGGTATAGGTAGCATGTTCTGTAAAACTGGTGTCATTAACAGATGTTTCTACTTTGGTAAGACTATAGTCGGCAGGGTCATAGGTATATCTATGAATAAACTGATCGGATGCTCCCTTTTGATAATATACTTTGGTTACCTGACTGGTTACTTGATCGTATACATAGTCTATCGTCTTTAGCTCCTGCAAGCCATTAATTTGTTGTACTATCCACTGTACCCTGCCATAAATATCATAACTATACCATGTGGTGGTGGTTTCGGGTTTTAGCGTTTGGGTTTTTACCACATTGCCCGCAACAAAAGATTGGGATGCATAGTTGTTTTTTCTGGTATCTGCTCCAAAAGCGGCTGCTAAGCCTGCATTATCGGAGTTATCATATATGGTATGATGTATTTCTGAACAGGAAGTATCCTCCAGACTGTCTACATCATCTTTTATATTTCGTAATGCTGTTTTAAATGGATCTACCGTATTAGAAGGATCTACATATATTGGTGTAGTATCATTATCTGTAAATACCCCACTTTCTATCGGCCTGCCTCGTTGATCGTAGTTGGTATATGAAAATTGTTTATTTTCTAATTGTTTGCTGTTTACAGAAAAACGTATTTGTCCGTCTTTACGATATACAAACCATGCTTGGCCTTCGTCCGGACTTTTTGTATATTCTAATTGCCCTAAAGAGTTATAGATATAAGCACTTTCTAAATGCTGCAATGGTTGTTTACTCTTTACCAAACGCCCTGCCTTATCGTAATAATTAAGGCTGTAGTCATAATAGTTTTCGGGATACGTAACCGATGTATTTGCATTGTAATTATTTAGATCCCTGAATGCTATTCTATAAAAACCATTTGGCAGGCTACCATGAGCAGTGTTTATTTTCTGCTCGGTAATCAAATCAAATATATCATACAAAATACCCGAATGCCCTTGAATAGAAATCCCTGTGCGCCCTACCGGTATATGAATATCCACAAATCCTTGTTCTCCTATAATTACCGAAGAGGTTCTGTTTCCTGATCCACCGCTACGCGCTGCTGCAAGGGTATTGCCATCGGTATCGGTAAATACTACGTTTTCTATACCATGTACATCTCTGCTAACTGTTTTGATAATTTTATAGGTATCGTATTTAGATTCTGCAAAAGCGTCTGGTTTTGATAATTCTTGCCCGGCCGGCATAGAAAAAACATACCCGTTTTTCCATTTTCCATCTATTTTATTACCCCCTATAGTTTTTAAGGCAGCTCCCGGATTTAACTCGCTATAAATAGTGCGAGAATATGGTCGTGCGGTTACATCCTGATAGGGTTCTGCGGTGTTATTGGCACTATAATAATATCCTACTGTATTGGCTTGTACACCTAGCGTAGATGGGTTTTCTGAATTGTTCTCAAAGTCGTTTGTTGTAAAATTTGAATTACTGGCGTTTTGTATAAAATTGTTTTTATGCTCAAATAATATCTGAGTACGTGCCGGTGCGGATAAAGTTTGTAACGCTGGTCTGCCCTGTTTATCGTAAAGTGTTTGCGATGCCCAAATTTTACTGTTTTTTATATCATAGGATTGTGATTGTGTTGGTTTTCCTAACTCATCAAAATAGGATTTGGAGGCTGAAACAAGGTTTCCTAAAATATCAAAGTTCAGGCTTCGTATAGAGTTTAGTTTTTCATTAGGGTTTTCGCCTACTAGGCAACCATTATGTGGCCCTTTTTCATCAATACAATTATCCAGGTTATTATCTACATATCCACGGGGAGGTTTACATCCTTTTTGAACTGTCGCATCTCCTGAAGGGTCTTCAAATGCTACCCCTCCTACAATATCCCTTGAATGCAAAGGGTCATTAGGGTCTCCAAAACCATCGCCATCCTTATCCCTATACCAGGTCATCAAGTTAACATCAGGATCATCGTCATTACAGTCTCCCTTCAATATTGAAAACCCAGTATCAGGTATCCTACAGGTAGAGTACCCCATGCCTGCACCATATCCATCGCCATCTTTGTCTATATATACTATAGTTTCTGCCTGGGCCTGACAATAAGGTTCTCCTGTTGGTAAATTTATAATTAAAGGGTTGTTATCATCATAATCCCCACCAACTTCAGCGTATCCTAAACGTGGTTTCTCACAGAAAAGCTCTCCGGCTCCTGTTCCAAAGCCATCATGGTCACCATCTACATAGTAACGTTTCTTTGCTTTAATATTTGGATCATTATCATTACAATCTATCTTATAAGCATATCCCAAAACTTTAGTACAGGATACTATACCTGGTTTGGTATCATCCCCATGGTCGTCGCCATCTGTATCCGGATACCAGGTAGAAGCTTTATAAAGCCATTGATTATCATCATGACAATCCTCATTATTATAGGCTACTTGAAGATTTTCCTGAATATCTCCCGTTATATCTACAAAAGGTCTTATAACAGGTGGGTCAACAGTAATAAACTGATCACAAGACGTTATCCTTATTGGGCTAGCATTTACATCTCCTTTACCATCTTTATCCCGATCCGGCCAATAGTCTCCTAATCTACATGCTACACTATTATCTGGAGGTCCATCAGGAGGTAATTCGCCACCTATTGACTGCATCTCTTGTGATGATTCTTGTAAAGGAGCTGTTTGTTGCTCTTGTCCTGCAACAGTTGAACTCACAAACACACATAAAAGCGCAATAACACATCTTAATTTTAAGTTCATTCGATAATTTGACTTACTACATATATTCATGATTCTTATTGGTTTTTATATTTGTATTGTAGGGTATTACTTAATTTGAATCCTCCTATGCCTTTTCCATTAATGGTATCTGCATAGATATCGTCAATTTTTTTCTTATCGATATCAGATAAACATTCATAAGCATACAACGATGACCCTATTGGTATTAATACTGTTTCATAAGAAATTTTTTGGTAAAATTCTTGAAGTTTTTGTTGTAAATCTGTATCATTCATTGCAGAAAGAACAGCGGGGTCTATACCCAATTCATTCCCAACACTAAAAAATGGGACAACAGAATTTCTATTTTCATAATCCCGAATACAATCTATCGAATATGAGGTACTATTTATAAAAATATCCTTGATTTGATTTTGCTCAGCAGTATCAATTAAATAATCTTTAGAGCTATCCACTACTTCTATATAAGTATTTTTTAATCTACCTGCCTCATCATATTCATATCTGGTGGCAAGGTTATTGGCTCCAATAATGTGTGTTAATTCATCCCACTCATTATATACATAACTGGTCATTGATGATTCTACAGGGTGTATTCTAAAATCATCTGCATATATTTCTCCCGCAGAAGAGGTTATATAAATTGTTTCTGCATCTGTAGATAGTTCTTCGTAATGTTGCAACAGCGTATACTTTCCAGCATCTACCCGTTCGCCATTAAATACTTTTATAGCTCCTTTACTATATATTCTTGCATTATCTGCTCCATCTTTATTCACCCAAACAGATATTTTATATCTACCTGCTCTATGTTCGTTAAGTTTCATTATTGTTTTAAACCCTTGATCTCCAGATTTTAATTCTAAATAATATTTCCCAGTATGCGCCTTACCAAATCCTTTTCTATAATTTCCTCCAAGAATTTCTTTTCCTATATAATTTCCAGTTGTATATTCTGCTCCAGAATAAAACATCTCATTATACCCAGCATTGGCTACAGCAACTATTTTCGTATCGTTATCCCCCATTTTGGTAGCAACTTTATTACCATTAATATCCTGAGACTCTAATGGCATCGAATAGTGATCGTATAGGTTTATGGTAGAGGTATTGATCCATTTTGGATTGGATTGGGTGCTACCCCAAACAAACCCATCCAGATCTCCTGTATATCCTGCATAAGCTCCATCTGCATCTATATCGCCTTTCCAAGTATACGTTTTGTGCTTACGCCAGATTTTTTGGGTACCCGTAGCGGCAGGTTCTGTAGAACCATCAGGTTTACGGTACTGCCAATCATTGTTCCAGGTGGTGATGCCTGCTCCTATGGTTTTCCAGTCTGTACCTACTTTTATCTGAGTTAGATTTGCTGCAGTTTGAGTGAGCATATTTTTGTTTGTTGGGTTGTCAACCTTTGCTCCCATACTCACATATTGTTCGTATGCAGGAATTGTTTTGGATTTATGTTCTGTACCATTGCTAGAAACTGTTCTGGTCTCAGTTACTTGACCAGTTAAAAAATCATGTTTATCAAAATAGGTTGTGTTGGTAAAACCTCCCTGACTAGTAGTTGTACTTTCAATTAAGTTAGGGTATTGTACCATGCTTGATGAAAAAAAGGAATAATAAATAGATGTCCTTTCAGATCCCCCTGTATTGGTAAAAAACTTTTCATATTCTTCATGTTTTTTGACGCTCTGAAATGAGCTTTGATATATTCCTGTAGATTGATCACTTATATCATTAAAATGTTTATACTTATTAGTGGTATGTGTTAATAATTGATTGCTTTTATTAAATGACTTTACTGAAATTAAACTCCCTAATTTTGACGTAGCATTGTGAATAGTATGTTTATACAACTTCAATTTAACATTAGGTTTTTCATTTTGAGCTTGAGTAACTCTAAAAGCATCCCCCATACTAAAAATCTCTTCTGAAATTTTTCCAGATGAAAAATTGTAAGGCTTCAATGTTTTGAATTTATAGATCGTAAATCCATTAGAAACACTAACATTTTTACCAAATGAAGAAACAGTAACATATTCGTACATTACATTAGGAGAAGGAATTTCTTCTATGTATGGAACTAACCTATCATCATCAAAAGGTTCATAAGAAGTAATTCCTGAAATTTGTCCTGTTATTGGGTTTTTATAATCATATGTAGTCGAATATTCATCAACCCCATCACTTATTTTTATGTTTTTCACTCTCAATCCTCCTCCTTTTTTCCCATTTGGATCTTGCGTAGTATATAAACCATGATTGCTAACAATGTCAAAATAAAGAAGACATTTAGAAAGTCCACTAGGTATTTCAAAATCTGCTAACTCTCCTTGTACATTAATAACAGGTCTACAACCTGAAGTTATAAACTGGTTATGAAACCTTGTTATCTCGTTAACTTCAAGTTTAATATTTTGGTTATTATTTATCTCGCTAATTGTATAAATATCTGTGACTCCTTTTGTTCTTTTAGTCGAATTAAGGTATTCGCCATCCCAATACCTCCATCTTATTTCTAATTCATCACCAACCCTAAAAATAGTATTAAGATCAAAATTTATACTGGCTGGATCAAAGTTAACCGTTAATTGATTTGAGGATTTGTTTATACTACTAATAATTTTATTATTAGTAGATGTTTGCTCTCCTCCATAATAACTATATCTAAAACCATGAAAAATATTATCATTCATGTTTCTATATGCAGCCTCTGCATAAAAAGAATCTTCTTCATATTCGATATTTATAGTCCCTCCAACTGGTGTTTCAATTTTATTCAAACTCCATGCATCTTCATTATCTTTAACATAACCCCAAACATCTGAATTATTGAAATTATAGCCCATAGAGGGCTTATTATATGAAAATTTATATGGAGGGATTAGTTCAACTCCTCCTTTACCCTTTGTTCGAACATTTTTGAGCGTAAGATGACCATTTTGAGCATTTGGAATACTATTACTTAAACTATAATCATAACCAAAATTAATAATTTTTTGTGCCTTTCTTTCTAGATTATTTTTTATATCATAAATATCTATTATTTTATCATCATTGTTGAGAAGATATACATTTAACTTTGTGCTAGGTCTATCAATAGTTACATTTTTCATCAAAAAACCATCATAATTAACTAGGTAACCATCATTGTAATAAGTATATGAAGCTTTTCTATAAGATCCATAATTACTTTGAGAGCCATTTTTATCATAATTAACATCTTCGTTTTTAAGAATTAATATTTTATCAAGTCTCAAGCTTTTTGCTTCTGATATATCTACATATTTAAAGGAATTTTTTGCCGCCCTAACATTCCTTCCCTGATAATCATCTAATTGATTAGTATTAACATCCCAAAGTTTATTAAGCGGAGTAGGCTTCAACTCTTTATCTTGAACAACCTTTAAAATATCTCCAGAATGTATATTACCTCCTTCATATTTATTTTTGTAGTGACTAAATTCAGAGCCTTTACCATCATTTCTAATCGATTTAACAAAAAGTGCAGAATGTGTTCTTGTTTTAATTTTATCCAGATAATAAACCTCTTTAACTCCCCAAAAATAAGTTTGTTTGTCTGCTAATTCTTTAAATCCTTCTTTGGGACTTCTCCAAGCATATCCCCCATTCCATTTACCATATTCAAATTCTACCCAATATCCATAATCTTTCTCATCAACTTTACCATTATCATTAATATCTATATAATCTGGACCAGTAACAGCAGTTAACAACCAATGAGTTGCATATGGCTTTGTCTTTTTAGATTCAAAAAAAGAAGAATATTCATCTTGAATGTTATTGAAGTTTTTATAAAAAGATTCAAAATGATATACAGGTTGCGAGTAATGATATGTTTTACCATCTACTGTTGTAACTCTGTAAGCGCCGATTCCTTCTGAAGGATACTTTATGTCACCCCTATTAAAATTAGCTGTATCGATAAACCAACCATTAGTATTCCTATTAAGAATGTCATGATTCGTAAAAGTTTCAATAAAACTACCATCCCTCTTCCTATTTCCTGTTTTTTTTACATCTCCATTTATCGTTGTGTTAGAATTATATGTGTTATCTGTTTGAATCTGGATCGAATTCAAAATTTCAGTATCTGAAGGTTTGTTAAAAACAATGTCTGATAAAACGTTGAATTTCCCCGTTTGTGTTCTTAGAAAAGAGCTATTGTTTCCTTTCAAATAAAAGTTTATTTTATTACCCAATTTATACTGATCTGCTATTAAAGGGCTAAAATCACTAAGGTAGTCAACCTTGATTTTTAAAGTACTGTTTGTATCATAAGACCCTATCCTTTCATATCTATATCCTTTATTAAAGAGTCTTACTTCTTCAAAAATTTGAGGGGTTAAGGTACCTGACAAACCTTGAGCAGTAATAGAATAACTATCGTAATTAGGAAATGTAATTGCGCCTTCAGTCCTTAAAGAAACATCTCCGTAAAAAGATGAGTTTTGGTTTAATACATCATGGAATTCATCTGCCGCATATTGTTTGACATCCATTAGATTTAGGTGATTCCTAGAATATCCTCCTTCTTCATTTTTACTATTATTATATAAATTCAATGTCCCACTTACATATAAATTTGTGTCTTTATACAATGAATATGAATATTTTCTATGTCGATAACTAGCCCAGTAAAGCCCTACATCAAAATTAAAACCTCTATTAATGTCTTGTATATAATAGTCATTTTTACTAAAAGAAGTCTGCCTGTTTGTTGTTCCAACATAAGAACTAAGTGAAAAAGATGATTTACCTTCACTATTTAAGCTTATTCCTACGCCATTCCATTTTAAACTAGCATTAGCAAAAGATTCTCCTGTACTAAGATTCAAATTCATTGAGGTTGATACGATTCCATAACCAACTCCTAAACCAATAGAAGTTCCATAATTCTTTTGATAATTTATTGATCCATTAATATTTACTCCAGCAATGCTTGCTCCAACACCAAAACCAACACCTTCAGAGCCAAACTCACCTCTAAGACCAGCATATCCTACAACACCTCCCCAAGCTTTATAATCTCCCCAAGCTGCACTCATACCAAGAGTTATTCCGTTCGGTAATGTTCCTCCTATAGAAAATGAATATATCTCCTGCGTTGCTCCCTTATCATAAAACAATTCACTAACTCTTGTTTTCCCCCAATCATCTGGATATCCATTTACAGCCCGATTAATCGCCCCTGGATTTAAAGACCACCCTAAACCTACCCAGGACGCTTCCTGATCCATTGCAATACCAGCGTGATACGATAATGCTAAGGGATATCCTCCTTCTGGACTTGGTACATTAAGTAAGGGTAACACATAAGACATATCTCCTGTTACCAAATTCACCATATCGGTAGCATCTACAGGCTCAAAAGAAGCGGCTTCGGGAGCGTTAGGACCGTTATTATTTGCCCATAGTTGGTTATACGGGATCAAGGTTTGTAAAAACGTTAGGATAAAAAATACTGCGATTGCCCGGTGTCGGTTGGGTGTCCGAGGTTCGAGGTTCGAAGACGGGTGTCGGAGGTCGGGTGTCCGAAGACGGGTGTCCGAAGTCAGAGGTCGGAAGTCGGTGGTTCGAAATTTCTTTTGGAATAGTTTCTTCATTTTAGTGCTGTTCATAGAGGTTTTCTTTCTTTAAGTCGGATGTCGGGTGACCGATGTCCGAGGTTTTTATTTTTGAGTCCGAAGTCGGGTGTCCGAGGTCGGAGGTTTCTTTTTGTTTTAGAGTCGGAAGTCGGGTGACCGAAGTCCGAGGTTGTTTTGTTGTCCGAGGTCGGAGGCCCGATGACCGATGTTATTCTCTTCTGGTTCCTGCCCTCCGTCTCCAAACTTCCGACTTCCGTCATCGGACTTCGGTCATCCGTCCTCCGTCTCCCAACTTTAGACTTCGGACATCCGTCTCAAAACTTTAATTTTGGTTCGTTATTCATCATCTTTGTTGGTATTTTAAATTTTACTTCGCCGGTATAAAATCCTAAGTCTTCTATTGTTAATGTCACAAACTCTTCTTTTGTTACTTTTTCTTCTCGCGGATATACCAAAAGCATTGTGGTTGCTCCGCTCATACCGTACATTCTGGGATAAATATAATCTGCCATAACTATAGTGTCCTTTTTTGGTGTATACAGGTGTACTTTCTGCTCCATCCCAAAGGCTAATTGATTTACCATAGCTCCGAATTTTTGTTTATCCCCCGCTACATTGGTCAATAATTCCTGATTGTTTTTGGACATGGATAAAGTGAAATACATATATTCTTTATATTTACTTCGTAAACTGTCTATTTTTGTAGTTGTAACTTCTCCTGTCAACTCCTGATGCACTAATACATCTGTTGGCTTGTATAGTAAAGAAAAATCAACTCCGTTTACTGTTTTTGTATAGAGATATCCATTATCCGGCTGCTTTATATACTCTAACAATTGTTCTGAAGAGTCAAACGTTTTGTTAGTACAAGAGATAATAAGGAGTACGTTTATTATCAGTATACCTTTAACAATTTTATATTTTCGTTTTAATTTCATTTCTGTTTTTTGTTTGAAGTCCGAGGTCCGAAGTCGGATGTCCGAGGTCGGAGGTTGTTGTTCTGTTTGAAGTCGGAAGTCGGAAGTCAGAAGTCCGATGACCGAGGTCCGGGGGTTTCTTTTACTTTTTTAGTCGGAAGTCGGGTGACCGAGGTCCGAGGGTTTCTTTGTTGTCTGAGGTCGGAAGTCAGAAGTCTGATGACCGAAGTCTGGGGTTTTCTTTGCTCTCCGAGGACGGGTGACGGATGTTATTCTATTCTGGTTCCTGCCCTCTGTCTCCAAACTTTCAACATCCGACAACATCGGACTCCCAACATCTGTCATCGGTCACCCGACTTCGGACCTCGGATATCCGACTTCGGACTTCTGACTTCCGACTTCCGTCTCCAAAACTTCCGTCCTCTGTCATCGGACTCCCGACTCCCGTCCTCCGTCTCCAAAACTTCCGTCCTCCGTCATCGGACTTCGGTCACCCGACTTCCGTCTCCAAAACTTCCGTCCTCCGTCTCCCAACTTCTGTCTTCTATCTTCATTTTATCTTATTTTTAAAAGCTACCATCATATTCATTAATTCAAAACTGCCATTATAATGTTTTTCAAATTCTTCATCTGATATATATTCTCTTCTTTTTGCTTTGTGTAAACAGGTTACTACTTCTGCTAATGAGCGTATAGAATACCCCATAAATCTTTTAAATTCAGGATTTGTTTGCCCTATAGATCCTTCTGATATATTTAATGCTACAGAATCTATTGCTCTCCTTATTTGAGAAGATAGATTATACATTTCTTTTTTTGGAAACTTCTTTGACAACCCATTTACAGACTCTGCTAAATCCATTGCTTTTTGCCAGATGATTAAATTTTCGAATTTGAATTTCATTTCTGTTTTTTTTAAGCCGGATGACGGGTGACCGAGGTCCGAGGGTTGTTTTTTTGCTCTGTTTTTAGTCGGAAGTCGGGTGACCGAAGTCCGAGGGTTTCTTTTACTTTTTTAGCCGGATGACGGGTGACCGAGGTCCGAGGGTTTCTTTGTTGTCTGAGGTCGGAAGTCAGAAGTCTGATGACCGAAGTCTGGGGTTTTCTTTGCTCTCCGAGGACGGGTGACGGATGTTATTCTATTCTGGTTCCTGCCCTCTGTCTCCAAACTTTCAACATCCGACAACATCGGACTCCCAACATCTGTCATCGGTCACCCGACTTCGGACCTCGGATATCCGACATCGGACTTCTGACTTCCGACTTCTGACTTCCGTCCTCCGTCTCCAAAACTTCCGACTTCTGACTTCCGACTCCCAGACAGCCTACTTCTTCCCTTCAAACTCGGCGTTCAATTCTTTTAAAACAATTTCTGTAAGATCCGCAGATTTTTCCCCATACATAATGGTTCCGTTACCAGTAGCTCCAAAAATGACTTTATATCCTTTATTTTTTCCATACTCTTTTACAAAATCATTGATATCGTTAATTACCGTTTGCGTTACTTTCTTATCTTCTTCTTGTAATTGCTTTTGTACGGCTTGTTGATAATTATTTATTTGTTGTTGTTTATTTGCTAATAATTCTTGTTTTAGCTCCAGTTCTTTTTTGGTCATACTGCTACGTTCTTTTTCATACCCTTTAAGCTCTGTTTGCCAACCCGAAATCAAACTATCTACATTAGTTTGCATGGTTTTAGCCTTTTTTTCGAATTCTGATTTTACGATTTTGGTTCTTTTATAACCATCTAATAGTTTATTTACATCTACGTATACTAACTCTGATGAGGATTGCTGAAAGAAAAATGATCCTACAGATGCTATTAATGCAATAATGGCGATGGGTAATGCTAGTTTGTTCATAGTTTTTATGTAAGTCGGAAGTCGGGTGACCGATGTCCGGGGTTGTTTTTTTCTCTGTTTTAAGCCGGATGACGGGTGACCGAGGTCCGGGGTTGTTTTGTTGCTCTGTTTTAAGTCGGATGTCGGGTGACCGAGGTCCGGGGGTTGTTTGTTGCTCTGTTTTGAGCCGGATGACGGGTGACCGATGTCCGGGGTTGTTTTTTTCTCTGTTTTAAGCCGGATGACGGGTGACCGAGGTCCG
>NZ_CDSBKO010000093.1:0-12815 GCF_977115655.1 Aquimarina sp. | reverse complement strand
TGTGTTCGATGTGATCTTGGAGCGGTTTGTTACTCGACATGGGGTCCGGTTATGGACTCGAACCCGGATTAAGTAAGGCGATCGTGGTCCTAAGCAACGGGGGGTGGGTTAGAATAGGACAAAATAACATGGTGACCACGATGGCCTGACCCTGAGTAACAAACCGATTTTTTTTTGAAAATTTTTTTTGGGGAGAGAGAGAGAGGATAAAGAGGGGGGCCTGGATTGTTGGATGGGACCAAGGAATAGTTGGGGAATACGATGATCTAATTTGTTGAAGGGATGGAAATGAGTTGGTGGAAGGATGGGACCTGTTATGCGATTTTTATTGGAGGAAAAAGGGACCTATTGTTTTTGATGAATTTTTGCGAGGGAAGAGTGGAGGGAGAGGATGACTGACTTGAATTTTGGCTACCCAGTGAAGGGAAAGGGGTGACAGTACCGATGATCCAATTTATTTTGATGTGTACGACGTGATCGAATTTTCGGGGGACTTATATGTCCCTGTTTTGATTGGTTTTCATACCAATTTTTGTTGGAATTGAAAAATTCCAACATTTTTGTGTGGTGTGGGGTGAGAGGAGTGTGAAAAGAAAATCGAATCGAATCGGCTTTTTCGGGGTACTGTTAGGTGCCCATTTTTGTAAGTCGTGATGCCGTCGTGCAGGTCATGCAGTTTCGGTGTGCTTTCATGCACCCATTTTCGTGTGGTGGAGAGTGGGGGTCCTGGATGAAGGTAAAAGCTGATGGAGTGGGTGGGGACAGGTGTAAAAGAGTACGAATGAGGACGAGGACCGATGTTAATCTATTATTTGCGTGTTTTAGGTGAAGAAGCAATCAAAGGATTTGCTGGAAGTGGATCTGATCGGTACTAAAATCTCTGGAGCGAACGGGTAAGCCAATTTTTCTTGTTTTGAGTAAAAATTTTTTTTGGGTGTCGGGACGTGTCTTGTGAGAATTTTTGATGGCAACTTATTTTGGTGGTAATATTTATTAATCCCGAGGGTTTTTTGAGTAGGATAACTAATTTTCATGGTATTTGGTGGAATCTGCGGCGAGGAAACTAACCCTGAGAGTTGGAACTTAGCGTATTTTTGTGGAAATTGATAGTATTGGAGTCCAAACAGTTTTTGCGAAATCTGAGTAGGAATTTTTTAATTTTTTGATCCCAAGTGATATTTTTTGTGTTCCTGGGGTAGTTTCACGGTATTGAAACTACTTGGCGTAAAAATTTGGGTCATTTTGAGTTGTGTCTGACCCTGGTAACCCGAAATACAGGTATTTTGTGAATTTCAGGTTTTTTGGTCATCTCATTTTTTTGTCTTTTTTGGTCACTGGGGGTCATAGGGGGCACGGATAGAGGATCGGATCATATCATTAGTACCACCTAACATTCACCTCGGATATAGGATAAAAATTTTTTTTAGCAAAAATATTCGTCTCATTTTTTTTCACCCTCATCTGTCAGTGATCACGTGTTTTTAACAAAAGGGGGAATTGGCTTGTGGAGGATTGTGGAAGGGAATCTAAAGGAATAAAAGGGAATCAATACTAATAATAACAATCGGATACGAGTATAAAGGAGGTGTTATAATCTGGATCTCATTTTTTTTGGAACTGGTCATTTTTTTTGGGGACTTAGCCATTTTTTTTGGAAATCGAAAATTTTTTTTTCCGAAAAATTTTTTTTAAAGGGTGCCCCCAGCATCGATTGGTGAAATAAACGAAAGGATAGTAATAAAAACACGGGGAACTCGAATCTGAAGTATTTGGAACTCAATTTTTTTTTCGGAATCGGTCATTTTTTTGGGAAAAAGGTCATTTTTTTGGGAAATCGGTCATTTTTTTTCGGTCCAAGGCGATTTTAGGGGGTTCAACCGGCATCGAGTGGTGATCTAAAGTAATAATAGTAACGATAACACCTAGTCCGTGGATTTGAAGACTTTTGGACATAATCGGACGCCGGGTCCCAGTCATTTTTTTGGGAAATAGGTGAATTTTGAGAAAAAGCCCAATTTTTTTGTCGTTTTGCAAGGTCATTTTTTTGGGTTGAACGGAGTCTGAGTGGGGAAATAAAGTGATAATAGTAACAATAGCATCGGGTTCAACAGTTTAACGTTGTTGGAACACATTTTTATCGTGGGGGCAAAATTTTTCAAGGGGGTCAAAAACATTTTTTTCAACGAAAAAAAAAAAAATTTTTTTTTGTTGATTGGTGGAATAAAGAGCTGTAATTGGAAATAATAACGAGTAATAAAGTTAATAAACAAGGTTAATAAAAGGAATTTGATAAATAATGGCACATGGAGGTGGAAATAATGGTTTTGGAGGTGAAAATGAGCAATCTACGGGGAGGGGCACAAGGCGATCTCTGAGAGCGGAGTTTAATAGATGTGATAGTGAGGGGGGCCAAGAGGATTGGGGCCTGGATATGGATGGGTACCCAATTGACCCGGGGGAACGGGCAAGGGTACCATTATTTAGAAATAATCGGGAACGACGGGAATTTGAAAGGGAATGGTATGATCGGAAATTATTTGGTAATGGTAGGGGATTGCATGCGATGTTGGAAGATAATACTGATGATGAAACTACTACAAGGGAATCATCACCGGATCTATTTGCGGTTAGACAAGAGGGGATAAATGCAGTAGTAAGGGGGGTCAATTCTATGATGGGAATGAACCGAAATAATACAGGGGGGTCAAATGGTGGGAGTGTGGACAGATTCCCAGTTGGAATAGCAATAGGAAATGGGGACCCATTAATGGGGGACTCATTGATAACGAATGCGGGGAATAATAACACAAATAATAATGGGAATAATAATAGCAGGGGTAATAGTCGAATGGTGGCGAGGGGGTCTGAAAATAACGATAACCAGGAGCCAGTATGGGCTGATAATAACCCGTTTAGAGTCAATAATGAAGTGGCGCAGAATGTGGTGAATGAAAGTAGGATGGATATGAGTGGGACACCAAACATTAGTAACAGGGGGGTCGATGTGAGGTCGGGAGGGCAAGGAATGGGCAATAACCCATTCGTCCCTCAAATTATGGGGGGTGAAACGGCAAATAATGTGGATAGAAAACCTGAGTGGATAAGAAGACGGGGATTGAGTGGGTGGAGAATAACAGATGATGAGGAAGAAATAAGAGAACCAGAAATACGGGGAGGGCAATTAAGTAAGAGTACTACGGAGGGAAGACAAAGTCGGCACGAAGAAACAAAAGAAGTAAGGGGGGCACAAACGTGTGGGAACGATAGGGTATCGAGATCAGCATGGAAACGAAAACAATTAGAAGCAATAGATAGACAAATAGAGGGCATAAGCATGGTGGTACGGGAAATTCAAAACATAACATCAAGTGAAGCACAAAGTAGTGATGGGGCAGAAGAGTTTATGGTAAGAGGGTCAAAGGAAAAACGACCGGGTATCATACGAGGATTAGTTGAAGGTGGGGGCCAGAAAAATTTAGGAGCAGGGAACCAACCATCACCGAGAAATGGGGGCAATGTGAACAGAAATATGGAAGGTTCGTATAGACAAGGGGGTACGGAAAGACAACAAGAGTACCAAAGAGAGGATGGGCGTAGAGAAAGGGATAGGGCAGATGAAATGGAAGATGGGTATATACCAGATGAGGATACTATACCAAATGGGCAAAATAGTAGAATGGTAGTACCTGAGACACCAGTAGGAGGGGGCCGAAATAGAGTACAGAGGAGTGTGCGTTACACTAACCCGGGGGCACAAGAGTATGAGGTAGAGGGGAGGTACAGTCCTCCACCTATGACAAACCATCACATAGGGGATAGAAGAAGAAGGTATTCGGGGGTGGTTACAAATATTTATCAAACCAATCAATTTCCAGAAAATAATGAACGGCACGTTAGACAAAATGCATCAACTCAGATAACACCACCGGGGACAAGTGTGGTAGGAGGGGAGAGGGAACCACTAGCCATAGGAGATATAGAAAGGGGGGTGAGGGATATGAATGTGGATGAGGAAGGTAGACAAAGAACAAATATAAGGGGGGCCATAACAGGAGCAGAAGGGGAAACAAGAGTGAGAGAAACAATGTACAGAGGGGAAATCAACGGTCGTCATGAGAATGTCAGAAAGGACCCAGGGGGAGATCGAAATTTTGAAAACGGGGGAGTAGGGGGACAAACAAGGTATCATTCGAGAGCTGATGGTACAAGGGATGCAGGGGAACGAGAGCGAACCCGATCGGAGCACTACAGCGGGGACTATGGGCCAAAAAGAGGGTCCTTAAATGTTGACGAGAGAACTTATAGGCATCGACGGGATAGTTATGAGGACCGGGGGCGGGATAGAGATAGAGATGAGGACCAATATCGACGTAGGGAGATCCGTACAGATAGGTACGATGAGGAAAAAGAGTATAGGGGGATATCGGGACGTGATAGGTCATATGAGGGTCGGCGACGTGATCGTGATCGGGATTACGATCGGGATGAGTACTACTACGAAAGGGGAGATGGGGGACCAATGTACAAGTATTCGGAACCAAAATTGAAACATGTGTCGACATATAGTGGGGAAAAAGAATTTTCATCATTTTTGGGTGCATTTAATCGGGGGTTGGATCTGTACAACATCAGGGAACCTAGAAAGAAATTGAGAATGTTAAAGACTAAGCTGGCAGGTCCGGTGTTAGAATTTTTAGAGGTACAGGAAGAATATGACCCGGTGGGGATGACAGAGTATGATAAAGTGATAGATGTATTGTGTAAACGGTTTGATGAGCCAAAGGATTTAACTTACCGGATTCAAAAATTTAAACAAATTAGGCAAAAGGGGGACATGAAGTCGTACATTGATGAAATTTTCGGATATTGGGTGAGGTATATAAATCCGTTGGATATGGGGGAACGGGAAAAGGAGAACTTGCTGAGGAAAACATTTTTGGAGGGGGTATGGAGTGTGTATAAAACTAGGCTCGACATAGGAATGGGAGGGTCATTCGAGGAACTGAAAACGAGGGCATTAGAGATAGAAAGGAACGGGTTGTGTGAGGGGACTGCTGAGTGGAAGAGGAAAAAGGAAGAGGAATTTGAAAAGAATCTGAGAAGTAAAAATTGGGAAAGGGCAGGGATATTTTCTACATCACAGAAATCAGGCCAGGTGCAGAGATCACCGTGGAAACCAAATACAGGGGGAAAGCCAGTAAATACGAACCAGGATAGGGGACCAGCGACGGGAGCAAATAGAACCATGGTTAATAATTCAAAGTGTCAGAATTGTGGGGAAATAGGACATTGGGCGAGGGAATGCCCGAAAAAGGTCGTGTGTTTTGAATGTCATGGGGAGGGACACATGGCCAGGGATTGCGAGATACGGAAAAAGAGGATATTAAATTCAATGGTATGTAACACTTG
Organism: Aquimarina sp.; assembly: GCF_977115655.1. Lineage (NCBI taxonomy): Bacteria > Pseudomonadati > Bacteroidota > Flavobacteriia > Flavobacteriales > Flavobacteriaceae > Aquimarina > Aquimarina sp. The sequence continues at coordinate 7,406 of NZ_CDSBKO010000093.1, read as the reverse complement.
TGGGGAGACGGGGCACACGAAACCGAATTGTCCGGGACCGCAGCGGAAGCAAAACTCGGGGGCACAACCAAGCTGGGGGGCAAATAAAGGAACAGAGGTTGAGGCATGTAGGTATTGCAAAGAAGAGGGGCATAGCATAAACAATTGTCCTAAACTGAAGGCACAGGCTGAGAGAAAGAAAGCAGAACAAATGAAAACAAATGTGGCTTTTGAACAGGAAAAGACTTTTGCAAATTACGGGGTGGGTACTACAGGTTGGTGGGCGGATACAAAGGACTTAGAAGAAAATAAACCGCCAAAGAAAAATGATGGTTGGGGGGACTTAGAAGGTTTTACTAAGTTGAGTAACAATAAAACGGGTATGAATGTAGCAACAATGAGGGATACGGGGGCTGATGAGAGGGAAGTTGCAAAGGTAAATGCAGCGGAGGAAAAAACGGATAGGAAATATTATTTATATATTCAGGTGGAAATCGAAGATACGGGGGTAGTAAGTTTAATTGATACGGGGGCGCAGGCAACATTAATTTCGGGGGCAGGTTATAAGAGGTACTTTAGTCACATACCACTGATAGAGTCGTCGATGGAATTTCAGGGGTATAATAATGCAATGGTAGGGATGACAACGGGTAAATTTAAAACACCAGTAACAATAGAGGGGGTAACAAGGGAGTTGACCATTTATGTGATGGAGGGGTTACAGACACCAATGCTTTTTGGGGATGATGCATTGCGGGCTTTTGGGTTAGTACTGGATTATGAGAAAATGCAGGTGACAATTCAGGGTAAACATGTGGTGTCAAAGTCGGCCAATAAAAATAAAGGGAAAGTGGAGGTGCATGAAAACAAAAAGGGGGTAAAAACGGTTAGGGAGAAGCAGGCACCGTTGACGATATTCAAAGTAGCAGTCACGGAATCGATACCGGCGGGTCATATGGGATACATACAATGTAGGTTTCAGGATGAGGTAGCTGATGGAACAGAGTTGCAATTAGAACCAAGGGGGGATCCAAATGAGGAATTGGATATTTTAGCAGCTAAAATGATAGTAACAGTACAAAAGGGGAGGGTAATAGTACCGGTAGCAAATATGAGTGATAGAAACGTACGACTCAGGAGAGGTAAAAAATTGGGGGAGGCCTATGAAGGGGAAATAGTGGGAACAATGGTAACAATGCAGACGGCACAGGATGCGGCAGAAAATTTGTATGAGGGCTTGGATAATCCTAGAACATCGGAGCCAGATGTAGTGGAGGGGGTAAAAACCGAGAAGCAGTTGAAGAGGGAAAAATTAATAAAGGCATTTAAAAAGGAGATAATGGAACGGGTGAAAAAATGGGAGGGGGAGATCGAACTACCGGAAGGGTTGGATATCGAATCAGCTTCACTATCGGTAGAGGAAAAGAAATTTTTAAGTGTGATAATAAATGATTATAGGGATGTGTTTATGAAACCGGGGGACTTATTAGAGGGGACAAGGTTGGTAGAACATAGGATAGAATTGAAGGAGGGGTGTGAGAAACCAATAAAACAACCATATAGGAACCCATTGGCGTATAGGGAACACATAACGAAGGCAGTGGCAGACATGGAAGAAAAGAAAATCATTAGGCCATCAAATAGTCCGTGGGCAAGTCCAGTAGTATTAGTAAAGAAGAAGGATGGGGAAATCAGGTTTTGTGTAGATTATAGGGGGTTAAATGCGTCGACTAAAAAGGACAGCTATCCGCTACCGCGGATAGATGATACCTTGGCAAGTTTGTGTGGGGCTTTGTACTTCACGACGTTTGATTTACAATCGGGGTACTGGCAAATACCAATGGCCGAGGAGGATATTGAAAAAACGGCATTTTCTTGTCACGAGGGGTTATTTGAATACACCATGATGCCGTTTGGGTTGTCTAACGCACCAGCGACATTCCAGAGACTCATGCAATTCGCTTTGAAGGGGCTTCTGATGGAGTTTTGCATGTGTTATCTGGATGACGTGGTAATTTTTTCAACGTCGGTGTGGGACCATTTGTATCATTGTAAGGAGGTACTTCAAAGATTGCGGGAGGCGGGACTTAAACTTAAGGCTAAAAAGTGTGAACTGGTCAGGACGGAAGTGAAATTTTTGGGGCATGTAATTTCAGCGAAGGGGGTTCAACCAGATCCGGAAAAAGTTTCTAAGATCAAGGAATGCAAATATCCGACATCGGTAAAGGGGGTTCGGCAATTTTTAGGATTGACTGGGTATTATAGATCGTATGTGGAAGGGTACGGGGCACTGGCAGCGCCATTGTATGATTTGACACAAGTTTGTAAGAAGGGGTTAACATTCAAGGAACGGTGGTCGAAAGAGGCAGAAGAATCATTTGAGGGGTTGAAAGAAAGTTTGATGAGGGCACCAATTTTGGGGTATCCAGACATAACGAGACCATTTAGGCTGTATACAGACGCAAGTAATGTGGGGTTGGGATATGTGTTGGCTCAGTTGGGAAAGGATGGGATCGAAAGGGTAATTCACTATGGGAGTAAAAAGCTGACCGATACGGAAACTAGGTATGCGGTTACGGAAAAAGAATGTTTGGCGGTGGTAAAGGGGTTCACGACATTCAGGCAATATTTGTTGGGGGCATTTACGACGGTATTTACTGATCATCAACCTTTGTTGCGGATTTTGGATCGGACTCGGAAAACGGAGGATATAACTCCGCGACTTTTGAGAATGGCAATGATGCTAGCAGAGTACGAGTATGAGATGAAGTATAAGAAGGGGTCGGACCACGGGAATGCAGATGCATTGTCTAGACCACCTTTCGTACCAGAGGATGATGAGGAAGAGGGAACAAATGATGAAGACGAAGGGGAGAAAGTAAACATAGGCATGGTGGAGGGGGTGAAAAATACGATCGAAAGTAGGTTGGCAGTTAGGCAAAATAATATAATGAAGAGGTTTAACAAACAATGGGCCATAGTAAGCGGGGGGCAACAGCGGGAACAGGGAATAAACCAAGTAGTAGGAAGAGAAACGAATGAAAAGAAAAGAGTACAAAGGAGTAAATGTCGGACACCGATCGAATTGTTAGAGAGTGGGTGGGGTAAGGTTATAAAGAAACAGTCTAAGATAGAGCGAGGGGATATTAATATGGCGGGGTTATATGATGAAGACCCAAACTTAGAAGCAAGTGAGGATGAGGAGGATGAATGGATCGGGGATCCGAACTTGGAAGAAGAGGGGGATATGGATGATAGCGATGATGAAGCATTGATAGATTTGAGTGAGGATGGGAGGGACTTAGGTGATGAAAGGTTCTTTGAATATTTTCACATAGAGGCACCATGGGAGAGGGAACAGTTAGTGGAAGCACAGAGGGAAGACCTACAGTACGGAAAATTAATTGAGTATTTGGAAGATACAATAGAGGGGGAGGAATTGACCGAAACAGAAATGAAATGGATCATTGCAGAGGAACCGCATTATGTGATCTGGCAGGAGGTGTTATATAGGGTTAAGGATAAAAAGACACCAGTCACGGGGGAACCTATTGAGTTACAGTTGGTGGTTCCGGAGATATTTAGGGAATTGTTGATGGAAATGGCTCATGATTCCAAATACGCGGGGCATTTAGGATACACGAAGGTAGTGGGGAGGCTTAAAGAGAAATATTTTTGGGTGGGTATGAACAAGGATGTAAAAGAGTATATTGAAAGGTGTGTGCCATGTGCGAGATTTAAAAAGGGACCAAATAGGCGGGGGCCGTTACAACCTGTGAAGGCGATGGCACCGTTTCACATGGTAGCAATTGATGTGGTGGGGCCTTTACCAGAAACGGAGAGGGGGAATAAATACATTGTGTGTTGTATGGATTATTATACGAAATGGCCAATGGCATTTCCCACAAAGGATCAGACGGGGGAAACTTTATCAGAAATTTTTCAAGAACAGATTATTCCAATGTATGGGGTACCTAGAATTTTAATATCAGATCAGGGACCGGCTTTTAAATCACATTTGTTCCAAATGGAAACGGAATCGGTGGGGACTAAATTGTGTTATACATCACCCTATCATCATCAGGCAAATGGGTTGGTTGAGAAGTGGAATAGAACATTGATGGGGATGATAAGGCCGTTAACAGAATTAGAACCGAGACAGTGGGACCGATTCATAGGGGGAGTGTTGCTAGCCTATAGGACTACGCCACACTGTTCGACGGGGAACACACCATTCTTTCTAATGCAGGGTCGGGATCCAGATATACCTGGGGAGAGGAAATTGTTTTCAATGGAGTTGGGAACATGTAGAGCTAAATATGCGGAAAAATTGTTTGAAACGTTGTCAAAAGCATGGGAAGCAGCAGCGAGGTCTAATCTAAAAGCCCAAGAGCATTATAAGGAGTATTATGATAAAAAGTCGAGATTGAGGGATTTTAGAGTGGGGGATACCTTGTTGATGAGGAATCGAGGTAAATTAAGGGCCGACCGAATCTGTAACAAAATGCACCCGGAATATGACCGAATGTTCAGAGTAGTGGGGGTTAACGCCGAAAAACAGCGAATCAAGCTTATTAGAGTGGGAGGACCTTATGCGGGCGCTGGATGGTACAATATGGCCGAATTTAAACATTTTTGCGGGTCAAAAGAAGCTTACTTGAAATATGAAGGGAAATTGCGAGCTGTTAGTAGGGGACGGCAGTATCTAGAAGAGAACGATATAAGGTGCGCGGTGTGTAGAGGGACGTATAGTGCCGATGTCATGTTCGAGGGGAGTGTTTTGTGGGTAGAATGTGATTTTTGCTTGGATTGGGTACATGCACTTTGCGTGGGGATGAGAACAGAACCAGAGGGGAAGGTGTGGTATTGCCCAAAGTGTGAAGACGCTGGTATAACGAGGGGGGACGCTGAAGATGAGGATGTAGATGGAGATTGATCACGTTGGCTCGAAAATTTTTTTTCTCTTTTCCTCTTTCGTTTTTCTTGAGGATCATTTTTTCTGCCTCCTTATACATTTTTTTTGGGAATTTTTGATCATTTTCGGGTTTTGAGCAATTAATCTACATTTTTTTGTGTGTTGTTTGTAACATTTTTATCATCCATTTTTTTTCTCTTTCGTCATTTTTTTTAGTCGGGAACTAACCGGTGGAGGAAATAATCGTTTTAGCTTTAACTAACATTGATTGTGGTGAAGGTTTGTACTAATATGTGTTGCCCTTGTAGTGCACTAAGTAGTGATTGTTTATGTATGTTATTTAGTTTTGTGATGATATTGTATTATATTTATTTATTTATATTCCAGAGATGTCGGAGGACGGGAGCCAAGAAGGGAAGCGGAGGAAGTCGGAGGGTGAGGAACACGTAGCAGCGATGGCTAAAGCCATCGCTGAAAAGGTAGTGGGATCTGGAGAGGGGGGAATTGATAGTGACATGGAAACTAACACGGGAGAGGAGGGGGGACAAGCGTTGGTGATTGATGGGGAAACTGATGGGGGGAATACGGAAGAGGAAGGGGGGTACCGAACAATGGAGGAGGAGGATGACGATATTAAAATAGTACATGAGGTGTTGGGAAATAAAAAGCCGGCAACGGTAGATGGAATTGTGGGACAGGTAATGGATTTGACGGTGGGAAAAGCAGTGGTAAAAATGGAGGTAATGGATACGGAGGGAGGAAATGAAAAACCGGTGGGGTGGGCTGAAGAGGTTGAGAGGAATGGAGGGACACCAGAGGAGCAAAGGAGGTTGCAAGGGGGGGCTAACGAAGAAGGAGGTCAGGGATATGATGAGTATGAGGCGGGTATGAATGGGGAAGGATGGAAGGATCCACGACACCCGTGGTGGGATGAGAATCATCCGGCCAGGTGTGCGGACCTTGCCATTAATATTCCGAGGTTGTGGGGGCACAAGTTGGGGTGTCCATTGAGAATTATATTGGTGGAGGAATTGGAAATGGTGGTACCAGCAATAGAACTATTTAAGACGGAAACATGTAATCCCGTTAACATAGTTAGCGTGGATTTTGAGGGGTACAGTTTGGGGAAAAAGCGGGAAGAAGAGGCGGAGGAATTGAAAAGGCAGGGGAAACATTGGACGGAGGGGTCTTATATGTTTGAAGGAATTGAAGAGATGGTAACGGAAAGTTTCATGAGGAATGAGGTGGAGTCGCACCAGAAGAATCGGGTGCGGACGATACAAATTGGAAATGTGTACGGGGTGGTAGTAATATTCGATGTGAAATGTTTCGGGGGGAAAGTACCAAGAGCGCTGCAGATTTTTCTGCAGTCGGGGGTTATAAAATTGTTTTGGGGGGCTGAAAACGACAAGAGGATGTGGGACGCGACATTTCCAGGGCTGGAGTTCGCAAGCAACGTGGTGGATCTACAGAAGTTAATGGGGGAAGGAGGGGAACCTAATTTGAAGGCGGAAATGGAAAAATATTTTGATATGGATTTGGGATTGCAGGGACAAGCATTATGGGGGGAACAATTGTTGCGGGATTTGAGGGAACCAGATGACAGAGTTAAAGGGAGATGGGACAGTGATTGGTTGAAGAAATTTTTAAGGTACGGGGCACAGGACGTTATGTTGACGGACCTGTTGTTGGCATGGCAGTTGAGGAGGAGGGGGAAACCTATCGAGAAGTGTGAGGACGCCAAGGTGTGGGAATTGTTGGGGGAAGGATTGGGGAAGAAGTATCGAGAGAAGTACGTGTGGGATAAATCGGTGTTGAGGAATGAAAAACGGTTCGAGGGGAATATGAGATGGAATTTGTTAACACTGTGGAGAAGGTGGATCAACCAGAAGAGACGACCGTTCGGGTCGCATTGTGTCTGGAGAATCTGGGGGGAGGAAATGAAGGGTCTGAAAGGACGGGAAGTGGAGGATCCGGAGTTGGCATTTGGGGGAGACGATACGGAGGTAGAAAGGGCCGCGGAAATTGAAGATTATATGTACACGATACCGTGGACGGCGGGGAAGGATAAATACCACGAGGAAATTTTGGAAAGGGCGGTGTGGGCCCGGAGAGGAAAGGGAATCGAGAGAGGGACAGATTGGGTGGAAGTGGGGAAGAAGGGTAAACCAAAGGCAGGGAAGGGACTTAAATTTTATGATTCGGACGAGGATAATGATCCCGACACGAGACCAAGGGACATGTTGGGAAACCTGTTACCGGAAGGGGTATCTTTCATCTGGCCGGAGGAAGGGGGAAAAGAGCCGGAAGGGCCAAAGAGGGATGTAATGGAGGGGATTGAAATGTCAGGGGGGTTGAATTTTACGGAGGAGGATTTGGAAAAAGTGTTGAGTAGGACGGAGGGGAGTGTGACGACATGGCAATTGAATGGGAAACCCATAAGGAAACCAAAGTTTACAGAGTTGAGACAAGGATTGGGGGTAATACAAGCCGTCAACACGTTCCTCATGGA
>NZ_CDSBKO010000092.1:0-13692 GCF_977115655.1 Aquimarina sp. | reverse complement strand
TTGAGGTACGAAATGCGAGGAGTTGTAACGGATAGCCCGACCCAAAGGGACACGCTATTATTTAAAGATAATCTCTATATTATACTCTCTTATAAAAACAGTTTTAGTTATGATACCTAATTTTAATGAATTAAATACATATATATATTGTATGGGTTTTATTATCGTATTATCTTTGTTCCTTTAATTCGAAAAAAAATGATCAAGATTACGTTACCAGATGGTTCTATCAGGAACTATGATAATATTGTAACTGCCATGGATGTTGCAAAAGATATTAGTGAGGGGTTTGCCAGAAATGTAATTTCTGCAAAGTTTAATGAAACTATTATCGAAACCTCTACTGAATTAACTACCGATGGCAATCTTGTTTTGTTTACCTGGAATGATGATGAAGGTAAAAATGCTTTTAGACATTCTACTTCTCATGTTTTGGCGCAAGCTCTTGAAGATTTATATCCTGAAGTTAAGCTATCTATTGGCCCTGCTATTGAAAATGGGTTTTATTATGATGTGGACTTAGGAGAAAAAACTATTTCTGAAAAAGATTTTAAGTCTATCGAGGATAAAATGCTTGAGATTGCAAGAGGAAAACATGAGTTTAAAATGAGATCTGTATCTAAAACTGACGCTTTAGACAAATACAAAAAGGAAGGTAATGCGTATAAGGTTGAATTGATAGAAAACCTAGAAGATGGCACTATTACTTTTTGCGATCATGATACTTTTACAGATTTATGCCGTGGGGGGCATATCCCAAATACGGGGCTTATAAAAGCGGTAAAAATCATGAGCGTTGCGGGGGCTTATTGGAGAGGAGATGAAAAAAACAAGCAATTGACCCGGATTTATGGAACTTCTTTTCCTAAACAAAAAGATTTAAAAGAGTATTTAGAATTACTTGAAGAAGCAAAAAAACGGGATCACAGAAAATTAGGAAAAGAACTTGGGCTTTTTACTTTTTCTCAAAAAGTTGGTCAAGGATTACCTCTTTGGCTTCCAAAAGGAGCTGCTTTACGGGATCGTTTAGAACAGTTTTTGAAAAAAGCACAAAAAAAGGCTGGGTATGAAATGGTGGTAACCCCCCATATAGGTCAAAAAGAATTATATGTTACTTCTGGTCATTATGCAAAATATGGGGAAGATAGTTTTCAACCCATCACCACTCCTGCTGAAGGAGAAGAGTTTTTGCTTAAACCAATGAACTGTCCTCATCATTGTGAGATTTATAATAGCGGCCCTTGGTCTTATCGAGATTTACCGAAGCGATATGCAGAGTTTGGTACTGTGTACCGTTATGAACAAAGTGGTGAGCTTCATGGATTAACGAGAGTAAGAGGTTTTACTCAGGATGATGCGCATATTTTTTGTACTCCGGATCAACTGGATCTGGAATTTAAGAAAGTAATTGATTTAGTTTTATATGTTTTTGGGTCTTTAGGATTTGAAAATTTTACTGCACAGGTATCTGTAAGAGACTTGCAAAATCCTGAAAAATATATAGGAGAAGTTGAAAATTGGGAAAAGGCTGAAAATGCTATTATAACTGCGGCAAAAGATAAAGGGTTAAACTTTGTTATTGAAAGTGGTGAAGCTGCCTTTTATGGACCTAAGCTTGATTTTATGGTTAAAGATGCGTTAGGGAGAAGCTGGCAATTGGGTACCATACAAGTAGATTATAATCTGCCTGAACGCTTTGATCTAACTTATAAGGGCAACGATAATGAATTACACCGACCTGTTATGATCCACAGAGCTCCTTTTGGCAGCATGGAGCGATTTATTGCTATTTTATTAGAGCATACAGGGGGCAATTTTCCGTTGTGGTTAATGCCTGAACAGGCTATTATACTATCTATCAGTGAGAAATATGAAAAATACTGCGAAAAAGTTTTAAATTTGTTAGAAAATGACGAAATTCGCGCCCTTGTAGATAACAGAAATGAAACTATAGGGAAAAAGATTCGAGAAGCAGAGATGAATAAGTTTCCGTATATTATCATTGTAGGAGAGCAAGAAGAAAATGACAATACCATTTCTGTTCGTAAACATGGTGGTGAAGATATAGGTGCAATATCTATTGAAGAGTTTTCGAAAATAATAAATGAAGAAATCAAGAGAACATTAAAACCGTTTAACGGATAATATAAAAAATAAGTTTAATTTAAATTATTAAGTCATAGCAATAAGAAGAAGAAGGTCTCAAAAACCACTGAGAGTAATCAAAGAAGATGCACATAGAATCAATCACAAAATCCGTGTTGATGAAGTACGTCTTGTAGGTGATAATATAGAAGTTGGTGTTTACCCAATAAAGCAGGCTCTACAATTTGCCGAAGAGCAAGAACTTGATCTTGTTGAGATTTCACCCAAAGCAGTGCCTCCTGTTTGTAAAATAATGGATTATAAAAAATTCCTTTATGAGCAGAAGAAAAGAGACAAGGTCTTAAAATCAAAGGCTACTAAGGTTGTTATCAAAGAAATTAGATTTGGTCCGAATACAGATGAACATGATTACGAGTTCAAAAAGAAACATGCTGTTAAATTTTTATCTGAAGGATCAAAACTAAAAGCTTACGTATTTTTTAAAGGGCGTTCTATTATATATAAAGATCAAGGGCAGATTTTACTGCTTAGATTAGCGCAGGAGTTAGAAGAATACGGCAAGGTAGAGCAAATGCCAAAACTTGAAGGTAAACGAATGATTATGTTTATCGCACCAAAAAAGTAAAATATTTCTGATTACAGAGATTATTTAAAATAATTAAGTGAGATTATAAAAACAAGGATACAATGCCTAAAATGAAAACCAAATCTAGTGCGAAAAAGCGTTTTAAGCTTACCGGCACTGGTAAAATCAAAAGAAAGCACGCTTTTAAGAGTCATATTCTGACAAAAAAATCTAAAAAGCGGAAACTTGCTTTAACGCACTCAACACTGGTGCATGCAAGCGATCAAAATAGTATTAAAGAGCAGTTACGTTTAAAGTAACCTACACTTTTTAATCCGGTTAAAATTAATACAAACCAAGGAGTTAGGCTATTTTAAAAGAATTCAATTTTTAAATTATTGAGTCGCCTACTACTAAAAAATTTAAAATTATGCCAAGATCAGTAAATTCTGTTGCAAAAAGAGCTAGAAGAAAAAAAGTTCTTAAGCAAGCTAAAGGTTACTTTGGAAGACGTAAAAACGTTTGGACAGTAGCAAAAAATGCGGTTGATAAAGCGATGCAATATTCGTACAGAGACCGAAGAAATAAAAAGAGAACTTTTCGTGCTTTATGGATCACTCGTATTAATGCAGGTGCCCGTATGTACGGTATGTCTTATTCTCAATTTATGGGTAAAGTAAAAGCTAATGATATCGAGCTAAACCGTAAGGTTCTTGCTGACTTAGCTATGAACAATCCAGAAGCTTTTCAAGCAATTGTTGAAAAAGTAAAATAATTCTTTTTATTAATATAATATTTATCTCACTTATAAAAAAAACCCGCGTTTGAACGCGGGTTTTTTTATGCTTAGCTATACATGTAGTGCATTTCACCGATAAAAACAGTATTTAAGCTATTAAAAAAACAAAATAATCGCTTTTTTTCATTACTTTTAAAAAAACTAAAAAGACATGAAAAGAAACAATTATCTATCAGGATCGATAGAATTCTTTATAGGCCATGAAATTTTAGCAAAAAGCAACAATAAATACTCTGGTTATACTTTTAAAATTAATTTGTCGTTTATTTTTTATGGAACATTAATCTTAAATATCATTTTTCTATTTATCCACTATATTATCATTAAACCTATAGTTGACAAATTTAGATTTTACATAATTACACGTACTAAAAACTTTATTTCTTTTAGTATTAAATATTCAAACAAACAAATAACTTCTGTTATTGGCAACTATATTCTTAAAAATATAGTTGTAATTATTTTGGGGGATCTTATGCAATACAAAAAAGTAATTAACATAAATATTTTATCTGCAATACATTATTCTAATTAAAAACAGAGCTGACAAACACCCCCAATTTGAATGATCAAAAAATGGTTTAAAACAATAACTCTTTCTAAGAAACCTGCGTTTCAAAAAAATCATGAAGAACAAGAAATCATTGATCTAATTGATTTTTTATGGAAAGAAATTAACTCTTCATTCAACACATCAAATTTAAAAGCCAAAGTCAAAAACTTTAAAGCTTCCCCCCTTTCTAAGAAAATTGAAAATTTACCTGAAATGTATTTGTTCATAGAAGAACATATCACAGAAAAAAACTTAAAAAAAAGCCTCGATAAAAAATCTTTACGAAGTATAATTACCGAAAAGCACAACAACTTATTCAAATACAAATCATTTAAGCTAATATTTGTCCCGTTAAAAGAGCAAGAACTAAAACTATGCAAAGGCTTTCTGTCAAAAGTATTATGTAAAACCTCTAAACTTGTTGGAAGCTATAATGACTCTGAAATTTTAAAGATTAAAGAATATCTAAACACTTCATATAACGATTTCAGCACTATTGATATTATCAACGAAAGGAAGATTTTGCTTGATTTTTCGAATAAGATTTTTCTTACAACAAAAAACAATCTGGGTATTAATGTAATTACTAACATTTATTTGTTTGTATACAAAAAACATTACCAATCATATCATTTGCTAGATTCTTTTTCTGCAATACTAAATGTAATTCCAGAAGAGATTCTCTCTAAAAATCTTATCAATTTTCCTAGTAAACAACAAATGCACAAAATGCTTCAAAAGCAGTTGTATAGTCTGGAAGAAATTAATGAAAGGCTTACAAGAGAAATTATTGAAAGAAAAAAAGTTGAGGAAGAACTAAAATACAGTGAACATCTAAAAACTATTATCTTGGAGACGGCAATGGATGGCATTATCTTGGTTAATAGTCTTGGGGTTGTATTAAATTGGAATAAACAGGCTGAAAGCATATTAAAATTAAAAAGAGAGCAAACTATAGGCAAAAGTATTTATCCATTAGTCCCGCATAAATTGCAAGAAGAATTAAAAAGAAGTTTCAATAATTATATTATACACGGGCGTGATGAGTTAATAAACAAAAGGGTTGAAACTTATGTAAAAAGATTAGATGGGTCTTTTGTATATATAGAGCTTACCATTATTGCAATAGAAACCAAAGATGATTATTTGTTTAATGGTTTTTTTAGAGATATTACCGATAGAAAAACTATGGATAATGAGATTAGGGAGGCCAAAGTAATTGCTGAAAAATCAGCAAAAGCCAAATCAATTTTTTTATCCAATATGAGCCATGAAATAAGAACTCCTCTTAATGTTATCCTGGGCCTGGCGGGCATATTACAGAAAAGCAATTTCAGCACTCCGCAGGTAGATAAAAAAAATATAGCAGGAATTCAGTTTTCAGCAGAAAATCTTTTGATACTGGTTAATGATGTTCTGGATTTTTCTAAAATCGAAGCGGGAAAACTTACTTTGCATAACACCAATTTTGATCTTCATGAATTAATTACTAATATTTCTCGTGGTTTTAGAATAAAAGCTGATGAAAAAGGGTTAAAATATACTATGCTTATTAATGAGTCTGTGCCCCGATTTATTATTGGTGACCAACTTCGTTTAAATCAGATTCTAGTTAATTTACTGGGCAATGCTATAAAGTTTACGCAAACTGGTAAAATTACTATCGAAGTAAAAACTGAAAACACAAACAATAAACATGTTACCATTAATTTTTCTGTAAAAGATACCGGAGTTGGGATACCAAAAGACAAATTGCAGGATATCTTTAGTAGTTTTTATCAAGTAAACAAACCAGGAAAAAACAAAATAGAAGGAACAGGATTAGGGCTTTCTATTTCTAAACAACTCATAGAACTACAAGGGGGCACTCTTAACGCCAAAAGCAATCTTAAAACTGGTTCTACTTTTGACTTTTCGATTACATACCTAAAAAGTAAATTCAAATCTTCTGTTCATCGTAAAATTGAAACTACCATTACAGAAAACAACACTGCATTATCTGATTTAAAGGTGCTTGTCGTTGAAGACAACAAAATGAATCAATTTTTTATTAAACAATTATTTTCTACGTGGGGTATCAATGCACACATCGCTGATAATGGTAAAATTGCTTTAGAGAAACTTAAAAACGATATCTATGATCTTATATTAATGGATATCCACATGCCTGTTATGGACGGTCCTGAAACAGCAAAAGAAATCAGACAATCCAAGAATGACCAAATAAACAAAATCCCCATTATAGCTTGCTCAGCAGATGTGTTCCCTGAATCAAAAAAGAAGGCTATTGAATCCGGAATGAATTTTTACCTTACAAAACCACTAAGCGAAAAAGCTTTAAAAGAAATTCTTTTAAGTATACAATCAAATAGCCTATTAAAAACCACAAATAACCACAATAATGTTGTTAAAAATAAGCCTGACTCTTTGGGCTCAAAAAAATTATGTGATCTTTCCTTCTTAAAAAAAACTTTTGATGATGATCCTGAAATTATCAAAAGTGTCCTCGAAATTTTTATGGAAGAGACTACTAAAGATTATGGCATCCTAAAAAACTATTTCAAAGAGAAAGACTATGATAAAATAGAAGACATTGCACAAATGGCACATAAGATCAAATCTAGTTTTAAAACAATTGGACTTCAAAAAGAAGCTTCTGTTTTAGAAAAAATAGAGCACTTGGCAAAAAATAAAGCAGAGTTTACCATCCTGATAAAACATTTTAATAAACTAAACAAATCTTATCCCAAAATCGTTCTTGAAGTAAAACAATTTATTAAAGATTTATCTTCTTTAAATATCTAAAAAAGGAAACATCTTTTTCCTCTCTATTACTATATTTGTTATTATGCAAAACCAGATAAAAAGCTTACAGAATGATAAAATAAAATTTCTTAACCAACTTAAAGAAAAATCGAGAGTTCGTAAGAAAGAAAAACTTTTTATTATTGAAGGCAAACGCGAAATTACTTTAGCTATACAAGGAGGATATACAGTAACGCAACTGTATTACTGTCCTTCTATTATTAATATTGAAGATGTTTTATCTATAGTTACAGCTTCCAAAACTCAAATTGAACTTTTTGAGATCACTATAGAAATCTACCAAAAGCTGGCTTATAGAGTGACGACTGAAGGAATAATAGCTTTGGTGGTAAGTAAAGATATTAGTATTAACAGCTTTGTATTACCTTCAAAAAACCCTCTTATTTTAATAGCTGAAGCACCTGAAAAACCGGGTAATATAGGTGCTTTACTTCGCACAGCAGATGCTGCTCAATTAGATGCGGTATTAATCGCTGACCCAAAAACAGATATATACAATCCAAATATCATACGATCCAGTGTAGGGTGCATATTTACTAATAATATAGCTACAGGATCTGCTCTTGATATTATAAATTTTTTAAAAAAACAAAAGATACATATTTATGGTGCAGCATTACAAGCATCTGTAGATTATCATACACAAGATTATACAAAACCCACAGCCATCGTTGTTGGTACAGAAGCTACCGGATTAAGTAGTTCTTTTATAGAAAACACTACCCAAAACATTAAAATACCAATGAGTGGCATTATAGATTCTATGAATGTTTCTGTAGCTGCCGGAATACTTATTTTTGAAGCAAAGCGGCAACGTGGTTTCAATAATCAAAAGATATAACAATTAAAATAAATTAAAATTCACTAACTTACAATTTCCTGCATCTCCCAAATCTTTAAACCGTTTTAAACCAATGACCCCACATTACCTCTTTTACTTATTAATTGCTATTATCCTTATAGTATTCCTAATAGATTCTTTATTAGACATACTTAATGCCAGACATTACAATAATCAAATCCCGGAAGAACTTACAGATGTCTATCCTAAAGATGAATATGAAAAATCTATCGCCTATAAGCATGAAAACTTTAGATTAAAATTAGTGTCTTCTACGATTTCGCTTCTAATCATGCTTCTGTTTTTCTTTCTTGATGGTTTTGCATGGGTAGATGGCATTTCCAGAAGCATTTCAAATAACCCAATTATTATTGGCTTAGTTTTTTTTGGGATAATAATGATTGGCAGTGACATTCTTTCTACCCCCATTGTTTATTACAAAATTTTTGTTGTTGAAGAAAAGTTCGGATTTAATAAGACTACCATAAAAACTTTTTTTGTTGATAAAATAAAAAGTATTATAATGATGATCGTTGTTGGTGGGGCGCTTTTAGCTTTAATCTTATGGTTTTATGAAATTACCGGAAAATCTTTCTGGATTTATGCATGGGTATTAGTCTCGATATTTACATTAACCATGAACATGTTTTATGCCAAAATCATTGTTCCCATATTTAATAAACAAACTCCTTTAGAACCCGGAACCCTTAGGGATACTATAGAAGCATATTCAAAAAAAGTTGGTTTTCAATTAAAAGATATTTTTGTTATTGATGGCTCTAAAAGAAGTACCAAGGCGAATGCGTATTTTTCTGGTTTTGGAAGCGAAAAAAGAATTACTCTATATGATACTTTAATCAAAGATTTGAATAACGAAGAAATAGTAGCTGTATTAGCTCATGAAGTGGGACACTACAAAAAAAGGCACGTTATTATTAATTTACTTTTGTCGATTGCGCTTACCGGATTAACATTATGGTTTTTATCTCTTTTTATATCCAACCCTCTCCTTTCTGAAGCTCTGAGCGTAAAAACTCCTTCTTTTCATATTGGACTTGTTGCGTTTGGTATTTTATATAGCCCGATTTCTGAAATTACAGGGTTAATAATGAACATAGTATCCAGAGCATTTGAATATCAAGCAGATAACTATGCTAGAGATACCTACAATGAGGAAGCTTTAATAAATAGCCTTAAAAAATTATCTAAAAATAATTTAAGTAATCTTACACCGCATCCGGCTATGGTATTTATTCATTATTCGCACCCAACCCTTTTACAAAGAATTAAAAACTTAAGGAAATAAATCCGTTACTTAAGTACTTGGTGGTTACATTTCTTAATTGTACTTTTAATTATTATAGACATTACACTCATCATTTAAAAAATGATAAGATCTATAAGGTTAATAAAAAGAGAATACTAACACACGATAGATACTTAATAGGGCTTTATTAAAAAACTTTATGTTATGACCGAAGCTGCTATAGAAGAAGAAAACAAAAGAATTGCGAAACAGTATAAAGAACTGCTTCGTATAAGCTATAGAGACTTATCCAAAGAAGATAAATCCCTTATACGCCAAGCATTTGATATTGCTGTAGATGCACATAAAGATCAACGCCGAAAAAGTGGAGAAGCCTATATTTTTCATCCTATTGCGGTAGCGAAAATCGTCGCTAGTGAAATCGGATTAGACGCTACATCTATTGTTGCTGCATTACTTCATGATGTTGTAGAAGACACAGAGTATACCCTTGTAGATATTGAACAACTATTTGGAGAAACTGTTGCCCGAATTGTGGATGGTTTAACCAAAATTTCTTCTTTAAAAAAGGATAGGGATATATCCTTACAAGCAGAAAATTTCAGAAAAATGCTTCTTACTCTTAATGATGATGTAAGAGTTATTATCATTAAAATAGCAGATCGTTTGCACAATATGCAAACCATGGATTCTATGCGCCCCGACAAACAGGTAAAAATCGCATCAGAAACATTATACATATACGCCCCATTAGCACATCGTATAGGTATGTATAATATTAAAACGGAATTGGAGGATCTGGGTCTGAAATATACCGAACCCGAAGTATACAAAGATATTCTGGAAAAAATAAAAGAAAGTAAAGAAGATCAGGATGCTTATATAGAACGCTTTTCTAACAAAATAAAAGAAGGACTCGACAAAGAAAGCTTAAATTATCAGATTAAAGGAAGACCAAAATCTATTTTTTCTATACGAAGAAAAATGGTGAAGCAAAATATTTCCTTTGACGAAGTGTATGATAAATTTGCTATACGAATAATATATAAGTCTGATATTGAGAATGAAAAATTCCTGGCCTGGAAAATTTATACTGTAGTAACAGATTACTACCGACCTAACCCTATTAGATTAAGAGATTGGATTTCTCAACCTAAATCTACAGGTTACGAAGCATTGCATATAACAGTTATAGGACCGGATAGTAAGTGGGTAGAAGTACAGATTCGAAGCGAGCGTATGCATGAAATCGCAGAAAAAGGATATGCTGCCCATTATAAATATAAAAATAATGAAGAAAAACAAGATCAGGAAGGATTAGATGGATGGCTTGATCGCTTACAAGAAGCTTTAGAAAATTCTGAAACAAATGCTGTAGATTTTGTAGAAGAGTTTAAACTAAACCTTTATGCTAAAGAAATATTTGTTTTTACCCCTGAAGGAGATCTCAAATCTTTACCAAAAGGCGCTACTGCATTAGATTTTGGTTTTAGTGTACATACCGAAATCGGGTTAAAAACAAGGGGAGCAAGAGTTAATGGAAAATTAGTCCCTTTAAGCCAGGTATTAAAAAGCGGAGACCAAGTAGAAGTTATTACTTCCTCAAAATCAAAGCCTTCTTCGAGTTGGTTAGATTATGCAACTACCGCAAGAGCCAGATCAAAAATAAAATCTGCATTACGAGATGAGAAAAAACAAATTGCCGAAGATGGTAAAGTCATCCTAAAACGCAAGCTTCGTTCTCAGAAAATAACGATGAGTGAAAAAGTAGTAAACGAACTTGTACTTTATTTTAAACTTAAAACAAGTTTGGACTTATTTTACAGAGTAGGAATAGGAACTATTGATAATCAAAAAATAAAAGAGTTTGCTACCACCAGAAGCAATGTCTTTATGAATTTTATTAAAAATAGGATTCGACGAGGTAATATTAAAGATATTGATAAAGAAGAGATTACATCCAAGTATGATCTTTTGGTTTTTGGTAAAGACTCAGAAAAATTAGAATATAAACTATCCAACTGCTGTAATCCAATCCCCGGAGATGATGTTTTTGGGTTTATCACTGTCAATGAAGGCATAAAGGTTCATAAAAACGATTGCCCAAATGCTCTACAGTTGCAAAGCAATTATGCCTATCGTATTATTTTAGCAAAATGGATTGATTCTAGTCAAGAAGAATTTAAAGCTGTGATCCGACTTAATGGTATCGATAATATAGGAGTAGTAAATGAAGTAACTCAAATTATTTCAAACAATATGAATCTTGCCATTTACAATATGAATTTTGACACTAATGATGGTGTTTTTACAGGTAAAATAACGGTAGGGGTCAAAAATAAAAACACCTTAAAAACGGTTATAAAAAACCTCTCTAAGATTAGCGGTATAGACAAAGTGGTTAGAGAATAGAATGCAGGTTTATAAAATAAAAAACAAAATAGTTATAAACAGAAGTATTTTAAGGTTTGTTGAAAAAGTTTAAACCACTTCTGTGTTTTTTTTAAAAAACTACTACTTTTAAAAAGGTTAAAATAATCGTTTTAAAACACTGTATCCCTATAAAAAATAATGTAACTTTGCCTTTTTAAACGTATGAGTACTAAAGCAACTACCCAGAACGATCAAATCATCGTTAAAAACGTGTTTACCAGTTTTTTAGAAGAAAACGGACATAGAAAAACACCTGAAAGATACGCTATACTTCAAGAAATTTATGAAAATGATAAACATTTTGATATTGAATCTTTATATATCAAAATGAAAAACAAAAATTATCGGGTAAGTCGTGCTACACTATATAACACTATAGAACTATTGCTGGATTGTAAATTGGTAAGAAAACATCAATTTGGTCAAAATCAGGCTCAATACGAAAAATCTTATTTTGACAGACAACATGATCACCTAATCCTAACAGATACAGGAGAGGTATTAGAATTTTGTGATCCTAGAATTCAATCTATAAAAAAAACAATCGAAGAAATTTTTGATGTAGATATTACAAATCATTCTTTGTATTTCTATGGAACTAAAAAGAAATCAACTAATCAAGACAATTAAATAATGGCGGTAAATTTATTACTTGGTCTTCAATGGGGAGACGAAGGTAAAGGGAAAATTGTAGACGTTCTTACAAAAGATTATAATATAATAGCACGATTTCAAGGGGGGCCTAATGCTGGACATACTCTTGAATTTGATGGAATAAAACATGTGTTACACACTATCCCCAGCGGTATTTTTCATGATAAAGCCATTAATCTGGTTGGAAATGGTGTGGTAATAGACCCTGTTATTTTTAAAAAAGAACTAGACAACCTTAACAAATTTAACCTGGATTATAAGTCCAAGTTATTAATTTCCAGAAAGGCTCACTTAATTCTTCCAACACACAGAATACTGGATGCCGCTTCTGAAGCTTCAAAAGGAAAAGCTAAAATTGGATCTACCTTAAAAGGAATCGGACCTACTTATATGGATAAAACGGGTAGAAATGGTATTCGGGTAGGAGATTTAGAACTTAGCGACTGGAAAGAACGTTATCGCGCTTTAGCAAATAAACATGAAGCAATGATTGATTTTTATGATGCTTCAATCGAATATAATTTAGAGGAGTTAGAAAATGAATTTTTTGAAGCTATAAAAGTCTTAAAAACACTAACTTTTATCGATAGCGAAGAATATTTACATCAAGCACAAAAAGAAGGAAAAACAATTTTGGCAGAAGGTGCTCAAGGATCATTATTAGATATAGATTTTGGAACTTATCCTTTTGTGACTTCTTCAAATACAACTGCCGCAGGAGCTTGTACCGGTTTAGGTATTGCACCAAATAAAATCAAAGATGTATTTGGCATATTTAAAGCATACACCACACGAGTAGGCAGCGGACCGTTTCCTACCGAACTATTTGACGAAGATGGAGAAACAATGGGGCGTGTAGGTCATGAATTTGGAGCAACCACAGGCAGAGCAAGAAGATGTGGCTGGTTGGACTTAGTTGCTCTAAAATATGCTGTGCAGGTAAACGGTGTAACGCAATTAATGATGATGAAAGGAGATGTTTTAAGTGGATTTAACACCTTAAAAGTCTGTACTGCGTATAAATACCAAGGCAAAACAATTACTCATCTGCCATACAATATTGAACCTGAAAATGTGACTCCTGTCTACACCGAAATGAAAGGCTGGGCAGAAGATCTTACCGGTATGACAGAAGCATCTCAATTACCTAAAGAACTAAATGATTACATTTCGTTTTTAGAAAAAGAACTGGAAACACCTATTACAATTGTTTCTGTAGGACCCGATAGAAAACAAACTATACATCGATAAAAACAAAATATGCAAAAAAATAAGGTCTTGAAATTTCAAGACCTTATTTTTTTGCATATTTTTTAATTACCCAAATATATAAAACTATTGATTACTAAAATAAAAATACGGCTTGGTCTATTGAATCTACACTATGTGTTATAAAATAAACAGGTCTGCCTTCAATAACAGTCTAAAAACGCCTCTCTGTAGTTATTAAAAACTATTATGAATAAGAAAAAGAACTATTAAAGAAACTTCTATATCAAGAGCCTCTATAAAGTATATTTGGTGAAAAAACAGATATTTTGATTCTGACTTAAGAATTATGTATTCAAAAAACCAAAAGATAAATTATTTTTTTTGACACTGTTTCATTAAGTGTGTAACTTAAAATATCGAGGGTTTGACTTTTTTA
>NZ_CDSBKO010000091.1:0-14263 GCF_977115655.1 Aquimarina sp. | reverse complement strand
CGAGACTTTTACTATAGCAGTAGGTAGTGTGGACTTCGGAACAGCAGGAGATACTACCGATACCGCTGTGGGTACTATACTGGATGATGATGCAACTTCAAAGATTTCTTTGATAAAAACAGGAGAAAAAAGTGGCTCTTCTGTAGGAGATATTATAACATACACCTTTACGGTTAGAAATACAGGCAATGAAACTTTAACAAATATAACAATAGATGATATTTTAACGGGGAGTGTGAATTTGCCTGTGATTCCAGGAACATTAGCTCCTAATGAAACAGGAGTAACAACTGCAACGTATATAATTACACAAGCCGATATTGATTTGGGAGAAGTAATCAATAGTGCAACTGTTATGGCTAAAGACACAAAAGGAAATATTATAATAGATGTTTCAGATAGTGGAGATGAAACTATAGATACAGACAACGATAATGACCCTGCTAACGATCCTACTATTACAGTCTTAGACCCCACGTTTAATTTAGCATTAACCAAAAAAGGAATATATATAGACACTAATAACAATGGGGTCCCGAATGCAGGAGATCAAATACAATATACTTTTACTGTGGCAAATACAGGTAATATGGTTCTAACAAATATTACTATTAAGGATCCATTGCCAGGAGTACAAGTTAAAGGAGGTCCTGTTGATTTAGAAGCAGGAGATATCGATACAGATAGTTTTACCGCCATTTATACTTTAACAGAAGAAGACTTGCTACTAGGTAGTGTATCTAACCAGGCAATGGCGATTGGTCAGGATCCAAATGGTAATGAAGTAATGGATATATCTGATGACCCGCTAAATGAGACTAATGCAGATTTGGATAATGATGGAGATTATGAAGATATAACGGTGCTGATACTGGATTTAAAAGATGATGTTTTGATATATACAGGAATGTCCCCTAATGGAGACGGGATTAATGATGCATTTAGAATAGTAGGATTACAAAACTTTCCGAAAAACACATTACAAATATATAACCGCTGGGGAGTAAAAGTTTTTGAGCAGGATGGTTATGAACAACCCGGAGCTAAATTATTTGAGGGAATTAGTAATGGAAGGGCTACAATGAATAAAAAGGAACAATTGCCTGTAGGTACCTATTATTATATGTTGGAATATGAAAATACCAGTGGAATTAATAGATCTAAAACAGGTTACCTGTATATAAATAAATAGAATGTATGAGGAATATTATATATTTGTTATTCCCTAAATCGAATGAAATGCTTATGAATAAAGAGTTAATAATATTTATGTTGGTTATTTTTGGTATTGCTTCAACTTCTGTTAGCGGTCAACAAGATGCACAGTACACTCAATATATGTACAATACGGTAAGTGTTAATCCAGCTTATGCAGGTAGTCGGGGAGTACTTAGTGTTATGGGGCTTCATCGCAGCCAGTGGGTAGGTCTGGATGGGGCACCACGTACACAAACCTTAACTCTTAATACTCCTGTAGGAAGTAGTGAGCGTATAGGGCTGGGGTTATCTATTGTAAATGATGAAATAGGACCTACCGATGAAACCTATTTTGATATAGACTTTTCATATACCATACCAACCTCAGAACAAGGAAAATTAAGTTTTGGTCTAAAAGCAGGAGGACATTTGTTAAATGTAGATTTTCAGAAATTATCAAAATTTTATAGTAATGATCCCATATTTGAAAATAGTATAGATAACAAATTCAGCCCTAATGTAGGGATAGGAGTGTATTACCATACAGATCGTTCGTATATAGGTATAAGTGCACCTAATTTATTAGAAACCGATCATTTTGATGAAAGCACGACTGTTAATGACAATGCTGCAGTAAGCTTTTTGGCAGAAGAAAGGATTAACTATTATCTAATAGCAGGACATGTATTTCATTTAAGCGATAATGTAAAACTTAAGCCTGCAATTTTAAGTAAGCTAGTTTTTGGGGCACCATTACAGGTAGATGTATCTGCAAACTTTTTACTGTATGATCGCCTCACTTTTGGGGCAGCTTATCGCTGGAGCGCAGCAGTAAGTGCAATGGTAGGTTTTCAGATTTCAGACTCTATGATGATTGGTTTTGCCTATGATAAAGAAACTACCGAACTAGGACAAACCCAGTTTAACGATGGTAGTTATGAAATAATGTTGCGCTTTGAGCTTTTCAAAAAATATAATAGAATGCTAACCCCACGTTTCTTTTAAACACAAACTCACAATATAATTTAGATGAGAAAATATTTACTAAAATCATTGTTACTTGTTATTTTACTCTTTACAGTAAATAACACTCTTTTTTCTCAAGAAAAAAAACTGCAAAAAGCCAAAGAACAGTTTAATAGGTATCAATATATTGATGCTCAGGAAACGTATCTTAAAGTAGTTCAAAAAGGATACAAAAGTGCAGAACTGTTTATGGATCTTGGAGATAGTTATTATTTCAACAGCCAATTTGAAGATGCCCTAAAATGGTACAAAGAGCTGGTCGATTCTTATCCGGATCAGGTTAAACCAGAATACTATTTTAGATATGCACAGGCATTAAAATCTAAAGAGAGATACGACGAATCGAATACGTATATGCAAAAATTTGCAGAGGTTAGTGATAATGACCAACGTGCAGAGTTATTTAAAAAAGGAGAAGATTATATAAAACAAATTGATTTTCAATCGGGCAGATTCAAGATTAAAAACGCCCCTGTTAATTCTGTTTTTTCAGATTTTGGAACCGCTTTCTACGGGAAAAATGTGGTTTTTAGCTCTTCCAGAGACACTTTGATGCTAAAGAAAACAATTCACCAATGGAATAATGAAGCCTTTCTTAATCTTTTTGAAGTAGAATACGACTCTGTAAACGATAGCTATTCAAAAATAAAAAGATTTAGCGGAGTGATAAATTCTAAATTCCATGAATCGACCCCTGCTTTTACCAAAGATGGAAGAATAATTTATTTTACAAGAAATAATTTTAATAACGGAAAGTTGGGCAGAGATGAAAAAGGAACGAATAAGTTAAAAATATACCGATCGCAAAAGAATGACGAAGGAAAATGGAGCGAACCAGAAAGTTTGCCTTTTAATAGTGACGAATACTCTGTTGCCCACCCAGCATTAAGCAATGATGAAAAAACATTATATTTTTCTTCGGATATGCCAGGGGGTAAAGGACTCTCAGATTTGTATGAGGTAGCCATTATGAGTGACGGGACTTTTGGAGAGCCAAAAAACATGGGAGAAATAATCAATACCGAGGGTAAAGAAACATTTCCTTTTGTAAGTGCCGATGACCAGTTATATTTTTCTTCTAATGGCAGGCATATAGGCTTGGGGGGATTAGATGTATATGTAACCAGCCTTGATGCAGGGGTTCAAAAAGAAAAAGGTATCGTTAATGTAGGAAAACCTATTAACAGCTCAAAAGATGATTTTGCTTTTATAGTAGATACGACATCTAAAATAGGATATTTTTCCTCTAATAGAGGTGGAGGTAAAGGAGGAGATGATATATACAGTTTTGTACAGTTAGAGGATTTAAAAGAACCATGCGAGATAACAATTACCGGGTTAATTACCGATAAAGATACTAATGAATTATTACCCGGGACAAAAGTTTCAGTTTATAACGGTAATAACGATCTGGTACAAAGTTTTGTGGCAGGAGAACAAGCAACCTATACCCATATAGTAAAATGTAAATCCAAGTATTTTATAAGAGCAGAAAAGGAAGAGTATGTTACCTTAGAGAAATTGATAAATACTTTGGATAAAACACAAACCATAGATACGCCCCTTGCTTTAGAAAAGAAGATCAAATCTGCCGGTGTAGGGGATGATCTTGCAAAAATACTATCATTACAACCAATTTATTTTGATTTTAACGGATCAGAAATACGTTCTGAGGCAAAAGTAGAACTGGGCAAAGTGATTGAAGTAATGAATCAGTATACTGCTATGAAAATAGAAGTTAGATCCCATACAGATAGCCATGGAGATGATGCTTATAATCTGGATCTGTCAGAAAGAAGAGCAAAATCAACAGTACAATATATTATAGATAATGGGGTCTCTGCAGATCGTATAACAGGAAAAGGATTTGGAGAAACCCAACCAGTTAATGATTGCGGTAATGATACAAATTGTGATAAAGAAGAATATCAGTTAAACAGACGAAGCGAATTTATTATTATGAAATAATCTCAATTAGGGTTTGCTTTTCAAAGGATAGCCTTCGAGAATAATATATATAATTACATATTTGACACGCTTGTTATAAGTTTATTAGTCACACAAAAAACGCCTTAAAAAGCGTTTTTTGTGTGATATAGAAGCCTTTTATCTACACATAGAGACCGTTCATTAAAGTATGCCTCGTCCTAAAAAAGTTTACATTAATCCTAAAATAGCTTTATAACGTATAAAGAAATAATTGATCCCCTGCGGTTGGCAGAAGCTTGTTTTTTTTAAATGTTAATCCCTCCGTGATTTCGACTGAATGTGGGCTAGTGCCCGAGTTTGTCGGATACCGTATCCCTGATTTTTGCCCTGTAATAAACAAATTATTATCCCTTTTGGTATTATTTTAAATACCTGCGCAGATTATGAATTACTGGTATGATTTTGTAATTTTGATGCAATTTAAAAGAATGGAAGAAGAAGAAAAAGTTATCCTGGTTAATGAAAATGATGAGCAAATTGGGTTTATGCCTAAGCTGGAAGCACATCAAAAAGCAGTATTGCACAGAGCATTTTCTGTATTTGTTATCAATAGTAAAAACGAACTAATGCTCCAGCAACGGGCACATCATAAATACCATTCACCGGGTTTATGGACAAATACTTGTTGTAGTCACCAAAGAGAAGGAGAAACTAACATAGGGGCAGGAATGCGAAGGCTTCAGGAAGAAATGGGATTTGTAACCACCTTAAAAGATTCGATCTCCTTTATATATAAAGCTCCTTTTGATAATGGACTTACAGAGCATGAATACGATCATGTGTTGATAGGGGAATATGAAAAAGACCCTGTTATTAATCCTGAGGAAGTAGCAGACTGGAAATGGATGTCTATAGAAAAGGTTAAAGAAGATATGTTGGGTAACCCTGAAACATATACAGAATGGTTTAAAATAATTTTCGAAAAATTTTACTCACACATAAGCTTATGAGGATTAAGGCATGTAGACAAGCGCATTTTAATGCAG
The DNA here is from genome assembly GCF_977115655.1 of Aquimarina sp. Lineage (NCBI taxonomy): Bacteria > Pseudomonadati > Bacteroidota > Flavobacteriia > Flavobacteriales > Flavobacteriaceae > Aquimarina > Aquimarina sp. Next base: position 9,065 of record NZ_CDSBKO010000091.1, on the reverse strand, counting down.
CACACAGATTATACAGAAAAGATTGGAGTGACGAGAAAAATTTTGAAGTTTTTGGCAAATGTAGCAACCCCAGATATCATGGACATAATTATGAACTTATCGTAGCCGTAACAGGTGAAATTGATCCGGAAACAGGGTATCTAATGGATCTTAAAATCCTAAAAGAATATATTAAAACCGAAGTAGAGGATTACATGGATCATAAAAACCTTAATGAAGAGGTAAAAGAATTTAAGGATGTAAACCCTACGGTAGAAAATATAGCGGTTGTAATCTGGAACAGACTACGTAAAAAAATAGCTTCTGCATACGATATAGAAATCACTTTATATGAAACTCCACGCAATTTTGTGATCTACAAAGGAGAATAAAAAGATTACGTTTAAGTAAAATAAATAATAATCCTATAAAACGAAATTTTATAGAGTAGTTTGGTTTTACTAACAAATATTTAAATGAAAACACTAATTTTGCACAAAACAAATTTGATATGGCAAATAAAAGAGACCTTAAGAAAGATATAAACTACGTTTTAGGAGATATTATAGAGGCAGTTTATTTATGGGAATTAGAAAATCCTGAAAAAGATAATAAATCAGGAGAGGCAATTATAGAAGAAGCAATAACCTCTTTTGATAGATTTATGGTAAGAGCTAATGAGCGTAAACTAGAAAATGCAAACAAACATTTTAAAACTCTTCGTGAGGATTTAGAAGCAAAAGCTAATGATTTGGTGAAAAAAGTAAATTCACTATAATTTTTTTTTAAAAATGTTTGCAAAAACAATTCTAGCGATTATATTTGCATTCGATTTTTGGCCGATGTAGCTCAGCTGGCTAGAGCAGCTGATTTGTAATCAGCAGGTCGTGGGTTCGAGTCCCTCCATCGGCTCTTCAAAAAAGTCCTGAATTTTTGTTCGGGACTTTTTTTTGTCTTCTATATGGATACAGGGCAACTGAAAAAGAGCCAAGACCAACTCGCATTATTTATAACCATTTTTGCCAGTAGTTTTTATCATTAATATATATTCATAATCAAATTCTGCTATTTCATAAACACCATTAAGTTCATTGAAATTAGATGTAAAAGTGTTTTTTCCTTCATTAAAACCCCATGCCCCATTTGCTGTAACCGTATCATTTTCTTTTGAATTGCCCCAACTACCATCTTTATTGCCATATTGTGTGATTTTTTCAATTGAAAAATTTTTATCACTTTCAAAATTTACATTGATTAACTTTCGGGAAACCCCCAGGGGCAGATTGTTTTTATTTGAAGAACTTAAATAATTATCAGAATATTGGTTGTAATAGTAATAAAAATCGTTGCATTTTCTGGTTTTACATATATCATGAAAGTTTGATCTTATAAAATATACAGAATCCATTTCTTTATTTGTGCTAATCTGCCAATTACTATTGCTTAAATCAGGTAGCTTGTTATTTGTGCTTTTTAAACGAATTGTACCCAAATCCCATTTTGAGCCTTTTTTTCCAGATCCACCAAAAGTGCTAAAAGCATATATTTCTTTAGGTTCGTATCCTTTTTTGGATATAATTTCTGAAACCATTAATGGGGGCGCTTCCATTTGAAAGATTTCAGTTAGTAAAAACTGGTTGTACCTAATTTCTGATAAGGTAAATTTTCCATTTTTATCGGTAAAACTTTCCCCAACAGAGCAGTTCTTAATAGGTTTTCCATTAAAATCAGTTATGGTTCCAATTAATACAGGCCTGCTCAATCTTGATACACAAGAAACTAGCAAAAGACAATTTAAGGCTATTATTATTTTGGCAAATTTCATTAAAATTATAGGTAAGGTACTGTTAAGTGCAGGTTGGTTTTGTCTCATTAGTTTAGTTTGCTTGCTTTTATGTCTTGTAAAACCTCATTTGTCACAAGCACTAATTTTTCCTCGATTTGCCTTGTTAGTTTATCCAAGTCGTTAAAGTCTGGTTTTTCAATTAAAGTAGTTTCGAGGATAGAGTATTTAGGTCTTGTCGTTCTGTGCTTATTCCACTTTGTAGATTTAAAATACTCCCAATACTTTTCTTGAAGCGGAATAGTCTGGCCTAAAAGCCAAATTTCGAACTGCATTTTGGAATGGTTCAATACAAGTCCCATTTTTAACTTTCGCTTTTTCAAAAAGTCGTTTGAGTAGTAAAAGTATGTATAGTCCATATACCCTTGAAAAAGACTTCCGAATGAATAGTGTCCTGAAAGGTTTTTGGATAATGTTGTTCCAAGTCTTGTTGCGTACTTAACAAGCCCAACGTAGGCTTTTTGAATGTCGCCTTTGTCAAGTTGTTCTTTGTATTTTTCAACGTAATGGTTTAGGTTTTTCATTTTAAGATATTCTGCCAAAGTTCCTTTTTTTGTTTGTAAGTCTGCTTAACTTGTACCTAACGGTAGTCTGTCTCAAAATCTATTTTTGGTTCCTAAGAATCCCGTATTTGGATTTTCCTAAAGATACCCCTCTCGAATCCGAGGATCAAATTTCGGGGTTATGAGATAGCCTGACGGTTTTGTATAGTTATACCATTTCTGACTTAAAATTACCCCTAAAATTTGCTCTTTTTCGTTTATGCTTCAAAATAAAATTTAATCATAGCCTTGACTATGCTTGCATTTTCTTTTTTGCCTAAACAAAAAATACCTGTATTTTATTTGAGTATTTTTAAATCAGAACTGGTATTATAAGCTACGGCATTAAAGTTAATGATTTTCGGCTAAGAACCGATGTTGGCAATTCCGAGTGGGTTCGGGCATAGCCGAATCCGCCGTAATTACAATTATACCTTGTTGAGCTACAGTAATTCTTTGTTCAATTTAGCTGGAAATTCCGTAAATATTCCATTCACTCCAATGCTTTCCAATTCATTTAATTCCCTTTTTGAGTTTACTGTTACAACTTCTTTTCCTTCGTTTAACCAGACCCAAAGTTGTTTATCTCGCTTTTTAACATGGGTAATCACTCTATTGGTCATAAGTTTAATAGTATCAAACTTTACAGGCAACATTAAAATGTCTGATTTTATTGGGAATAGGTTGTCCAAAAAAAGAAAACTGCTATATACCATTTTTTTTACCTCTTTTGTAGATGCTCCGTAGTTCCAATTTGGTCGCTTTAGTTTAAATTCATTTAAAACTTGGTCGTAATGACTTACAACGATAATTTGCTTTTCCATTCTGTTCTGTTCTATAATTCCAATTATTTTATCAACAGCTTTCAAGTTATTAGTATGAACGTCAAGCAATAGTTTTGCATTAGGAAACGCTATACAAACTTCTTCGAGAGTTGGGATTTTAATTGGGTTTTGGCGATATGGAAATTTAGAACCTACTTTAAAATTGTATCCTGAATTTAATTTTTTGACCGTATCCAAGTCCAATTCCTGAATTTTATTTTCAACTCCGGTTGTTCTTTTTGTTTCGTAGTCGTGGAATAATATAATTCGTCCATCTTTGGTCATTTGTAAATCCATTTCAATTCGCCAATTTGGATTTACTTCCAAGCAATGTTTAATTCCCTCAATTGAATTTTCGGGATTTTCTCCTCTGCCGCAACTGTAGCAAATTATTTCCAAAGTTTTTTTATTTTTTATTTTGATGATTAGTATGTGGCAAGTAGGGTGTTAGGAAACAATAACCTTTCAAGTTTGCAATGAGCAAACGTTTTTTTGCCCTTAAAAGTCAAATCAACGATTTGGTGGTATTTGTAAAAGCAATGAGCTTTTGTTTACCATAGAACGCCCTATTTACTATACTTTGTATGTGCCCAGCATTAGCATCTTTTATGTATCGAAGATAAATAATTAATCTAGAGGGTGCAAGTCCCTTATGGGCAGGGGGTACCCTTCGACCTTGCTCAGGACAGGTTGGATACGTTCCTATGATAGACTACTTAAATAAGGAGCAAACTTCGATTTGGTGAACCGCCGGATACGAGACCCGTACGACCTGTCCTGAGCTTGCCGAAGGATACGGTGGTACTTCGGTAAACTCAGTAGAGCTGTGAGAGGCGCACTCTTCTCAATTATGGGGAGAGCCGCCTACTCGATTATCCTTTGTTTATTTTATTAGCGTATAATTATTAACTAAGACTGATGCAGAAATTTGTAACATTCTCTCCAATTCCCTAATCATATCAACAGTTAATCTTTTCTTTTTATTCAAAATCTCCGAAACACGGCTTTTTCCTCCAATGACTCCGATTAAATCTTTTTGTTTAAGATTTAGTTCTTCCATTCGAATTTTTATAGCCTCAATTGGATCGGGTGCATCAATAGGATAATATTGATTTTCATAATTCTCGATTAACAATGATAGAATTTCAGCTTCGTCTCCTTCTTTTGTTTCAGGAGCAGAGTCAAAAATCAATTCAAGCCTTTCCAGTGCTTTTTCGTAATCAGTTTCTGTTTTTATCGGTTTTAATTCCATAACATTTTTCCTTTAAATTGTGTTAACATTTATTTTGTCATATTCAGTGTGTGTTCCAACAAATCGAATAAACGCCCATTGTCTTTCGTAATTAAATTTAACGATCAATCGATATGAATTACCTTTTATATTGAAAACAACCCGGCTATCTTTCAAAATACTTGCATTGATGTAGGTTTGTTTCACTTCGTTGGGAGAAGTCCAATTTGAGGATTTGGCGGTTTCATACCACGTTTTTAAATATTGTTCGGAATCAGTGTGCATTTCCCAGAATTCCCGAAGTGTCTTTTTCGCAATTATTCGTTTCATTTTTAAAAGTATGAAGCAAATATACAAAAAAAGTTCTCAAATAAAGAACTTTATAGGTGTTTTTATAATAAAGGATAACGGTCTCGTATAACCGTCAGTTACGGGTTAAATTAGCGATTATTTTCGGTTTAGCACTGGCGTTAGCAATTCGTTCCTATGATAGACTACTTAAATAAGGAGCAAACTTCGATTTGGTGAACCGCCGGATACGAGACCCGTATGGCAGGTGGTACTTCGATAAACTCAGTAGAGCTGTGTGAGGTGCACTCCGCTATCTAATGATGGCGGAGCCATCTACACGATTAGCGGGTCGTTTTTTTATATTTCTCGTTTGTTCCAATCAATTCAACAAGTTTTTTGGGTGCTACTTCACAGTATGCAGTTTTTAGAATATCTGATAACAATTCTTGGTTTACTTTTTCCAGTTCTATAATTGTCCACCCTTGTTTGCCCCATTTATTGTCAACTGGGTAAATGTTCAGACTTGACGATGAAAAGGCGTCTTGGTCAGCTTCCGATAACTTGACCACAGCCTTATTGTTTTTTTCATTATAGGTAGCAAATATTTTCTTCTTTACCCGAAATGAAATTTTCTCAAAATGGGGCTCTATCGTCACTTCGGGAAAAGACAAGCTTATTTTTTCTAATGTTGCAAAAGTTGCCATTCTGCTTTTATTCTTTATTTACTGGTGCAAGCATTGTTTGAACTGCAAGCCATTTCTCGTTCTGCTTGATAAATACTGTTGAAGTTATTTCCAAGTTGCTAAAATGCTGTCCCTTCCAAATGCCTGAACTTGTGCCTTTTGTCATAACAATGCAGGTGTGGTCAAAAATCTTAACGTCTAAAATCTCAAAAGTCATTTCTGTATGTTCCAAATCTCCCTTTTCGACCAATTCCAAGAACATTTGTTTGGTTACAACATTACCATCTCCTGAAAATAGTACCCATTCGTCAGACATAAATTTTGCCATTTCGACAACATCATTTTCCTCAATGGCTTTATTCCAATCAAGTTCGATTTGTTCAATTTGTTTTTCTTCCATCTGTGTCTTTGTTATTTCATATCTTAATTTTACCGTTTTCAAAGGTTTCTTCGTATTCTAAATTCTCTTGTTTGTCATACCGTATCCATTTGCCGTGTTTTTTATTGTCTTTGAAGTTGCCTACTTGCCATAGTTGCCCTGATTCTCTGTAAAATTTCCATTCACCTTGCATCACATCATTTATGGAGACACCTTCAGCTTTTATATTGCCGTTTTTAAAAAAGTAGGTGAGCGTGTCACCTACTTGTTCATAAGTTTTTTGTCCATTTATATATTGCTTATTCTGCATCATATCATCTGAACAATTTGAATGTTATTTCCGCAAGTGTCGTTAAATACAGCAATTTTAGCCGTTCCCATTTCTGTTGGCTTCACGCTGAACTCAACTCCTACACTTGTAAGTCTTTCATATTCTTGTTGAACATTTTCGCAGTTGAATTGAGTATAAGGAATGCCCGCATCAAATAACGACTTTTGATAAAATTTTGCAGGTTCAAAGTGATTTGGCGAGGGTTCTAATAGAATTTCCGCTCCGTCTGGCTCTTCTTTACTTACAACTGTCAGCCAACGATTACCTTCACTAAGCGGGATGTCAATTTTTTTGATGAAGCCTAATTTTTCGGTATAGAATTTCAATGCTTTTTCTTGGTCTTGCACTGGAATGCTAATTATTTTTACTTTCATTTTTTTAATATTTTAAGTTTGAGATGTAAAAATCTCAAATCAGATTTTGTTCGACTTTGTGAAAGTTGCTCTTTTTTGAAACTTTGAAGGTGATAGTCCGAATTTGGATTTAAATAATGTGCTGAAAGAGCTCGGACTTTCAAAACCTATATCAAAGCAAGTTTCTGTAATGCTTTGTCCACTTGTTAAAAGTTCTTTGGATTTCTCTAATCGCCTGTCAATGAGGTATTGCTTTGGTGTTTGCCCATAATACCTTTTAAAGAGCCTAAGCAAATGAAATTTAGAAGTAAAGCGCATATGCGACAAGAAGGTTAAATTTAATTCCTTATCGTAATGATTATTGATATAATGACGTGTCCCGATTACCGTATCAAGTTGTCCTTGGTTTGGATAGCAGATGTTTTTGATTCGGATCACTTCACTAAAGTAATTGTTGATTTCTTGTTTTTTCTCTTTCATATTTTTTCAGTGCTTTGTTCTTCAATAATTACTATGCCTTCTAATTTCGCACCGTTACTTTTCAAAAATGCAAAAGTTAATTTGTCCACTTTGCAGTTTATGAACTCTACTTTATTGAATTTTCGGTTGTGTTTGAAAAACGTATTCAAGATTGTCACATTTTCAAACTTAACTCCTTTAAATGAACAATTTTCAAAAGAACAATCTTCAATATTTCCACCAAAGGTTATTTCTGAGAAGCCAATATTTTTAAAGGAAGTATGTTTCAACACAGCATTATCAATTGAGTTCTTTTGAAAGTTTGAATTAATTAACTCTGCTCCCGATAGATTTGAGTTGTTGAAATTGCAGTTTTTAATTTCACTTTGCTGAACTTCTGCGTCAATCAAACTGGCTTCCTCGAAGGTTGACTTTGAAATTTCGGAAGCGTAAATTTTCCCGTTTCTAATGTCCGATTGAGAAAAGTCACAATCAGTAATTGCATTTCCTTTTAATGTCAAACCTGATAGGTCGGACTTAATGAATTTGCAATTTTTGATATTAGATGAACTGAACTTATCCTTTAGGTCTTTCAAACCTGAAAAGTCAGCATCAACCCAATTGCTGTTTGACATATTCCAATCGAATCGTTTTTTGGGTTCTTCCTTTGATTGTTCAATGGGTGTTCCGATTGAATGTGTTTCGTTCTGCTTTTCATTTGAGGCACTCTGAAAAGAGTGTGAAAAGTAGTTTAAGTCCAAGCCAAAGATTTCTGCAAGGCGATTCAGGGTTGTAATGTCGGGCATTGATTCGCCACGTTCCCATTTTCCGACTGCTTGCGGACTAATTGAAATTATGTTAGCAAGTTCTGCTTGTGAAAGATTACTTTTCTTTCTTGCTTCGGCAATCTTATTGCCAATGATTGTTGAATTGAGCATCATATTTTTTAAATTTTAAGTGATGCTGTAAAGTTATTTTGTCTCAAAGCGGAACGATAAAAAATTCCGCTACTTACAGTTGTAAAGTCACTACACTCAGTTGTTTTTCGACAACCTTTGGTTGTTTTTAAGTCAAGCCGTCTATTTTGCTCTTTTTCCAAACTTTTTTCTCTTGTTTTTTAGTCTTTGCTTTGGTTGTGTCGGTCTTTTTACAATGCCCGCTAACGTTAAATATATGAATTGTAGCTGAATAGAAAGCGATGAACTTTCAATTTACCACAAAGCCAAATCTGCGATTTGGCGTTTAATTTTCTTCTTGACATAAATGCCAAATCGCAGATTTGGCGCCCTCACAAGTAACCATAAACCTTTGATAACCCACTGAGCCAGCTATAATCTCATATATAGTGTTGGCGTGTCGTATTTCATTCATTTAGCTCACATAAAATAGGCATATGGTCACTAATTTCTAGCCATTTTTCAGCTTTTCCAATTTCTATTTTTTTGATCCTGTCAGAAAATCTTTGAGCACCAAAAACATAATCAATATGGTAAGGTCTTTCAAGTTTCCTTTGAAAATATAAAGTCGGTTGATTTTCAGCACCTTGCTGTTCCCCGGTGTATTTATGATAAAAACTTTCTATTCCAAGTTCTTTTAATTCGTTTACAACGTCAGAGTGATTCCACCATCTATCCCATTCGTCCCATCTTGTATTGCTATTAAAATCACCCGCAATAATTGTCGTATCTAATTTCCCTTTATTGATTTGTAAGTACTTCCAAAACTGTCCAATATAGCCGAAATTGGGTGAGTTATTCTTATGAGTCCAAACAGCAAGTAATTCAAAGTCCTGATTTATTTTACAAGGCAAGAAATGTTTTACATAGTGATCTTTAAACTGATTTGACCAATCGAGTTTTTTTAACTCGATTTCAGGTCGGGCAAAAATTGCAAGTCCCTTGTTTTTGGTGTCACCTATCCAAATGTAGTTATCAGCCCATTCTTGATATTTAGGGTGTTGACATTCTGCTGGGTTTTCACATTCTTGGATTATATAAATGTCAGCATTAAAGTCTGAAATGTATTCAAACTTCTTTCTAAATGCTCCATTACAGTTCCAAGTTACAATTTTCAATTTTGGTTGTTTTAAATGCACGCCAACACTAAGTGTAAGATGAGCGATAGCATCTTTGATTAAATCGTTTGCGCAG
>NZ_CDSBKO010000090.1:0-14291 GCF_977115655.1 Aquimarina sp. | reverse complement strand
GATCTCACCCGAGGTGCCGCTGCTTCAGGTGTGGTTTCATGACTGCCCGGACGGCTGTCCACCCGCGGCGTTGCTGGGCGAACGCCTCGGCCAATCCCACGCCCCACACCTCTCGATCGTACCGTTCGCATTGACGACGTCCGACCCCGCATTCGCGGTTCTGGCTCCGCCCAAGAGTCCACACTGACATTTGACTCCGGCCTCGACGACATCTGTTCTTCTTTCTGTCGCCGCTGCTCTTCTTCTACTCGCCACATTGCTTCTTCACTCTCATCTTGCTTCGGGTTCTTTGGCTTAGTGACAGGCGATTCCGCCACTTCCCCTTTCACAACATGCCCAGACGACTGTGGCGGCGTCACCGGCGGCGACCGCGACGGAGTTCGTGGTCCCTGCCGCGCTACCTGGTGTTGCTTCGCCCTGGCGTCTTGCTCCTGTTGTGCCCGTCGCAAGAAATCTTGCCCCCGAGCCTGAGACATCCCCGATTGCGGTACTCCACGATTGTCTGGCATTAGCCGTGAGCTCCCCGGTGAGCGTTCTCTGCTCCGCCGGTCGCCTCGTCGACCATCCCGACTACCGTCTTGACGTCCCCGCTGTCGGTTACTGTCCCGACTCTGCCGCTGTTCTTCATGCCGGCTACCATCCCGACTCCGCCGTCGACCCTCACGCCGAGGATCCTCTGGCTCTTGTGACGCTCGAAGACGAGACAACGTTCGATGGATTGAACGCCGAATCGCCCCTTCTTTCTCCTCTCGAGTACCCCGTTGACGACCCCGTTCGTCCGACGCATGTCGCTTGCTCTCACGAGATCCGGGAGGCGACTTGCTTTGCCGCTTGTGTTTGCCACCCCGCGATGACGCCCGTGGTCCACTGCGTTGATCATGTCCCCTCGGAGACCGCTGTCGTTCGCCCGACCACGCTTTCTTCGCGGAAGTGTCATTAGACCCCTGCTGTTGACCAGTAGAGGAATTATCCCGCGCCTGACCCGTTGCTTGTTGATGTTGCCGTAGATGTTGCTCGACAACCTCTTTATATGGAGTTGACGTTGACAACGGCATCTGTTGTTCGCGATGTACCCGCTCCTCAAAGTCATCGTCTTGAGGGCCCAGATCCAACTCATCCACCGCAGCCGGCTCCTGTTGTTGCTGTTGAGGCTGTTGCACCGGCGGTATTAACCGCTGTGGAACCGTGTCAAACGCCGAGTTCGACGACCGCACGACACTCGACTCTCGCACCACCCTTTGCTCCCGAGGAATGACCGCTGCCCCCGTCCGTGGATCCACGCGTGGTTGTAATCCAACTATCGGCGGATTAGCCGCCACCAGATCCCGGATTAGCTGCGCTCGTTTCTCTGGGGTTGACCCTGGGTGCGCATCCAATGCCGCCTTTCGTTGTTCCGCTTCATACTGCCGACGCTCCGCCTCCAACTGAGCCGCTTTTCTCGCCTGTTCATCTTGCCACTCTTTCAACTCTTTCGCCTCCTGCTCGAGACGCTCTTCTTCTTGTTTCCGCTCCAACGCCGCTTCAGCCGCCTGAGCCGCCTGGCGTTCTTCAATGAGGCGTACTTCCGCCGCGATTTCGCGTTGCCGTTGCCGTTCGTACCGCTGGCACTCTCTCTTATACTGCGCATCGCGCTCCTGCTCCGTCATCGACCGATTGACATCGCTCGCTTGAGCTAACACCGGATCCAGAGGGGGGTCGTGTCGAGCCGGAACCGGTTCACCCCGTCGAGGGCCGGATTGCCGCCCAAACCGCTTCTCCTCTGGAACCTCTTGCTGACCCCATTTTTTACCCAATTTTGGGGGCAGACCATGTGTTGACCGCCGTGGCAGCCGACGCTGAGCTTGAAGCCGTGCTTCTTCCGCCTCTCTCATCGCCTTATTTTGATCCAACAGCTCCTGACACTTCATCCGGAGCTCCGCCATCGATTCTTCTTTCAGCTCCAACCGTGCCAACAACGTCAGCCGATCTTGTTCATAACGTTGTTGCACCAACCGAGCCCTGGCATTAGCCGTATCAATCTGTGCCTTGAGGATCAACGTCTGTTGTTTTTCATCACGGTGCCGCAGCACTGCTTCTTTATGGCGCTCCATTGCCCACGCCCTTAACCGCTGATTCTCCCCAAGCACACTATTAAGTGCTATCGCCGCTTGCTCGTCCATCTGAGGCACCGCATCTGGTCCCCAGGTTGCTAACCATGCATCCGTTAGTCGCTGTTGTTTACGCACCTGGAAGACGTCCGGATAGGAAAACATTTTTGGATGGGCCGCCTCGTCAGCTCGCACCTGACGACCCAAACGTATTAACGCTTCCCGTTCCTGCGAATCATCCAGGATTTCGATATCATCCACGCCCCATTGGGGGATACCGCCCTGAGGTTCCCCAGGTGTACCCGGTGGTTCATGGTAGTACACAGGGGGAGGAATCACCGGTGGAGTTGGTGCTCCCGCTGGCATAGTACCATCTGGCAATGGACGATATTTCACCGTTCGCGCCACCCGTCGACTAATTTCTTCTTTTCGCTTTTCTTGCTCCTCTTTCGATGGACCCACGTCATCTTGGATCATATGTTCCAGCTGACCCAGCAGTTGCTGGAACTCCGCATCAGGGATCTGATTGACTATCCCTGCCGTCGTATCATCAGCCGAATCATCCGACGGTCCCGTCACCCCCTCTTCTTCGCTGAAGCCCGCAAACTCCGCCTCTTGCGACTCCATCTGCTCATCTTGTTGTTGCTGTTCAACCGATTGTTGCTGCACAGGTTCCCCTTGCAGTTGTTGAACAGCCAATTGTGGCGCCACTTGTTGTTGCTCCCCACTTTGTTGCTGTTGCACAGCAACCAATTGTGGTTGTGGTTGACGCGCAGGTTCTCCCTGCTCCGGACTGGGCTGCTGTTGTTGAGCAACCAATTGTGGTTCTGGCCGTTGACTGGACTCTCCCACGGAATCCTGCTGTTGCTGAGTCTCCGGCGAAGAAGGCTGCACCGTTAACTGACGGAACGACCCAATTGCTCCAAGCATTGGCGCCTCCTCAGTTCCCTCCATCCGCTCCGATGGGGCTCGTTGCGGCGAGTCCTTCCTCTGCCCCGGTGACCCAGGCAATTTTGCCTCTACATACACGGCTTCCACCACTTCTTGGATTGCTTTATCGACATCCGGCGGATTGATCTCCGGATGTTCCACTTGATAGAACTGCAGGTTCTCGAGCACATGCTCCTGATACGCCTGCTCCCCGCTCACATCCGTTAAAAACGTCGTGTCCATCGCTGACACCTCATGCATCTCCCGCGTAGGTGTTGATGGACCGCTTGCCACTTTCTTCACATTCTGAGTCCGCATTACTTTCTCCACCTCTCGATCTTCCGCCATATCTTCTTCCCACGTGAACTGGGATCGAGCCTCACCCTCAGATTGGCTCTCCCCCTGATCCTGCCGCCACTGCTCAACCCGGTCTTTGACCTGCGGAGAGACGACGAACGAGTCCGCCTCTCCCATTAGGGACTGACCATCATCGGCTGTGACACCAGGACTACACCGTCCACGTTTCTGGATAATCCGCTGTTCCCTCTCCGACTCATCCGTGTATTTTCCCCTCATCCTCACATATTCATCATTGTCAATTTGGCGTTTTGCATTCATCATGTAGGCCCAGTAAGCATGAGCCGCTTCAAGCCCTTTCGGTATCGTCTCCATCGTAGGGAGTGCCACCGTGTGGCCCCTGTACCCGAATGGGACCGGATTACCGGCTTGACGCGATTCCCAATGCTTATCCAGCACCTCTTTTAACACCCCCTCGGTCTTCGCCACCAATTCTGGACTCATTGATTTCCCCTTTAAAATTACAATACCCTGTTGCTGACGGTTGTACTCCCTGTACTCCCGCCGCCGTTTAACCCGATCACTTTTATTATAAATGTCTTTTAATGTCATATTGTCTAACACCTGCTGTTTGGTCATACACCCCGATTGTTTATCATACATCACCCGTTTTGTACCCCTGTACCGTTTTTCCCCCGTATAAAAATCCTCTGAATTTTCACTGTCCGTGTTATTCTCCTCCCGCCATTCGACCAATTCCTCATCCTGCACCTGCCCCATTAAATCATAGTTCCCCATGACGAACCCAAACACCTCAGCTGGGTCGTCTTCAATCCACGATTCATACGCCGCCTTCTCAGCTGCGTATTTGTCAGGTTGCTCAGGCTCCGCCGGTTGCATCCGCATAGGCGAAGGCAATTGTGCCGGTGCATGATGTAATCCAGGATTACGCTGCCAACCGCGATTTGCTTCCACACATTGATCCACGATGAACTGCGGATACGCACTCTTGGGGGCCGTTATTGGGATCCCCTTGAGCGATTGCTGGATGTCGTAGGCCATCTGGATCGTGACGACATCGATGCAAAACAGCATCCCCTTCTCTGCCAATTGTGGCCGTTTGAATCCGCTGACATGGCCACCGGTCATATCAAAGACCGGACCACAGATTCCACCGCCCACCTGTTGTTCCTTTCGCCACAATGAGTCCGCCATGAGCAGATGACATGTCATTCGACGTTGATACTCAGCCTTGTGAGTCGTCGGATCGCCGTCAATCTGCACCACATCGCGGGCCCATTGGGGCAAACCATCGTAGATCAGCTCCCATGCTTGCAAATCGTTCTGTTGTTCCATCGCTTCCGCCCGATTGTAGTTGGTGTGGGACATCAGTACGCCTATTAAGGCTGCGTGTTGTGCCGCGTACTTCAGCATCCCCCTGAGACCCTGTGTGATCAACCCCGATTTGAATCCTTTCCCCTGCCGTAGTGGATTAACGTAGATCCCCAAATCCCCAGCGTGTGTCTCGACTTGGTGCTCGTTGAAGAACCTCCGGATACTGCCCATCATCGTTGCGTGAGGAAATTCCTCCGATGTGACCATAGGTTGGAGATCCACGGCATTAGCCGGAAACACGTCATCTGGAAATTGGAGGTCCCACCACTGTTTCTTCTTTTCCCCATCCCAAATCAGCTTGATGCTATCCCCCTGGAAAAACTCCTGGAGTTCCCCCGGAATCCTGAACCGCCATTGGGCTACATCCCACACGATCGTCACACCCCAGGCTGTGGACGTCACCAACGCACGAACGAACGTTGCATCCAGCATCGTCCCCGATAGAAGCGGCAACGGCACCAGGTCGTCTGCCATCGGGTAGCGCTGCACCAACGGGATCGTTGTTCGCGTCGGCATTCGCCCATCCTTGACATTGTCCGTGAACCACTTCCTGTCGTCGCGATGGAGACCCGTTCCAATGATGTCGAGTCCAATCACCGACGACGGATTACCGTCACGAAACGTCAACAGCCGGATTGCCGGTCGTACCATCGCAGAGCATTCGACCGTCAACATCCGCAGTGTTGTCCCCAATTCGTGGCCGAACACCCGTACACAATTGACCCAAACGTTGAGCCATCTTGATGGGTGGTTCGGATCCTGATGGGGGTCGTCTGGGTTGACCCAATTGTTTTCCTCCGGTTCCCGCTTTATCTTCATCAACGCCTTCTGTTTCGACAACGCCATCTGGAAATAATAACAAATAGTGATAATTGGGATATTAATGTTAAGATAATGTTAATAAAATTTAATTATTATTAATTAATTTTAGTGATAAGTTCCGTTCCTCGTAGTACCCTCATTCGAGGAGGTGTCCAGCGCGCACGCACGTAGGGCAGTGCCAGGACGTCTCCTCCGGATTTCGATCGATGCAGGACGCGTGATACCACGTGTAGCAGTAGTCACACCTCTGCCACAGCACACTGTCCGGCCGTTGCAGATCTTGCTGATAGGTTCCCTTGCACACAAAGCACTCGGAGTCGTCGTCGTCCCAAGATTTGTCAGGATTCCGTTTAGCCCGCAACCTGCCTTCGTAGTTCAGGTAGGCTTTTTCAGAACCTGAAAAATGCTTGAATTCTTCGGCATCATACCAACGACCCTCCGATTCCGGAGCCCCCAACAGCAATAGTTTGATCCGCTTCGGTCCATCCGTCGCAATTACCCGATGTAACCGCTCGAACTCCGGATGGAATCGATTACTGATCCGCTTACTATTAAGTCTCTCCCGATTTTTCATGAGGACTAAGTCCCCAATCTTAAAGTCCCGTTCCTTTGCCCTTTTGTCATAATACGCTTTGTATTGAACCTGCATTTCCCTGTTTTTCTTTGCCGCTACTTCCCAAGCCTCGGTCAGACGCTTGGCAACCTCCTCAGCCCACTCTGTCCGATGGATACCCCTATCAACTTCGTATAGAGGATTCTCCATTGGGAGATTCGGATCCCGCCCATGCTGTAGAAAGAACGGCGTATTACCCGTCGACGCATGGGGCGTCGAACGATACGCGAACAAAGCAGGTCCAATATACCGATCCCAACGCTCAGGTTCCAGCTCTACCGTTGGCTTAATCATGTCCATTAACGTCCGATTCCACCGTTCGACCAGACCATTGGCCTGATGATGATAAGGGGATGTGTAGCACACATGCGCCCCCGCTGCTGCCGTCTCAGACACGAACAATTCCGAGTTGAAACACGGCCCCCGATCCGTAATGATGACCTTAGGGACCCCATGCTGCGGAATTATCCGTTCATGCAACAAGTCGACCATCGTTTGCGCTGTTTGATCCTTCGTAGGATACGCTTCAGGCCACTTGGTATAGTAATCCATCATGGTTACTATATACTTGTTGCCCCGATCTGTCTCTGGCAACGGACCAATCACATCAATGGCAACCATATGAAATGGAGCCATCGCTCGAACTGGTTGCAATGGCATTCGCCTATTTGTACCCTTCCTAAATCGTTGGCATGGGATACAGTCGTCGATATACCACCGCACCGTCTTCTCCATCCTGGGCCAGTAATACTTCTGCTGTAACTTGCCCAAGACCTTGTCAATCCCCAGATGTGCACCGTACTTCGTAGTGTGCATCATCTCCACCAAGAGCCATGTGAACACTTCTGGGACCACCAGCTGGAACTCAATCCGCTCATGGGTGGATGGAGTCCGTTTCCGCTTGATGCGGTAGAGGATTCCCTCCCAAAGCACATAGTAAGGCTCCTGCGCCACCAACCATCTCGTCAATTTAGGGTTATCCGATTCTGGCAACTCCAACGTGTCCAAATAGTAAATCAACTCTCCCCAAAAATCATCCTCTTGCTGTGCGCGGATGATTTCATCCTTATTCCAGGGTGCTTTAATTTGAAAGTACTCAAAGTACCTCCCTTCAGTCAAATCCTTACAATCTTCTGCGAGATCTGACTTCAGCTTCCCATCCATATCTGCCTGTTGCTCTGCATAGCTAGGCAGCTCATCTACTACCTCGTCTTCACCCAATCGTGGTTCTCGCCGTGGTTCATCAAAATTTGGCCACACTACCGTATCATTTGGCCCTGGTAACATTTGTCGACCACCCTGATCATCTTCATCCGGATCTTCTTCACTTTCGCTATCTGAGCTGAGGACATTCCTGTCCGCTTCCAACTGAATGATCAGCCCCACTCCATCCATGTGCCGCAGTGATGCGGGTCGCTTGCCCACGTCCTTTGGTCCACGACCTCCGGTACGCCTACACCGCGCCCCATCCTTCACACCGGATGCGAGTTTGCTTCCATCCGTTGACTCCAACCCAGAGACATTAGTCTGACCCGGCTTCTGGATGACCACCTTCTCCACTTCTACTGGAGCAATTCTGCTTTGGAACAAGTACCGCTTAGCCAATTCAATCAGAATATTAGCTTCGCGCACCCTTGTTCGCCCTTCGAAGCTTTCTTCGTCTACGAAGCACGTGCCTGCTGACACCAAAGCCGCCTTGATCTTCTTCAATTTCTCCCTTTTCGACGCTTTCATGGGTTCCACATCTTCTTCATCATCGACCTCAATAAAGGGAGGCCGAGACAGGGCGTCCGCGTTGGTATGCTTGGACCCCTCCACATACTTCATCTCATACATATACTCCGCTAAGAGCATCGCCATGCGCAAGAGCCGCGGGGTGATATCCTCCGCCTTTCGATTACGATCCAGGATCCGCAGTAACGGCAAATGATCCGTGTAGACCGTCGTGAACGTACCCAACAAATATTGCCGGTACGAACTGAAAGCACGGACTACGGCCAAACACTCTTTTTCCGTCACGGCATAGCGTGTTTCCGTATCCGTGAGCTTCTTGCTCCCATAGCAGATGACCCTTTCCTTTCCTTCACGATCCACTTGAGCCAACACGTAGCCCAATCCGATATTGCTAGCATCCGTATAGAGCCGAAAGGGCAATTCCATATCAGGATAGCCCAAAATCGGAGCTTTCAGCAATTCGTTCCTCAACCGATCAAATGCCTCCGCAGCGGCATCGTTCCATCTCTTTGAAAACGCCAAATTCTTGGGACACGCTTGCGTCAAATCGTAGAGCGGTGCAGCGATTACGCCGTACCCCTTGATGTACTGCCGATAGTACCCCGTGAGCCCAAGGTACTGTCGAACCTGTTTCACCGACGTGGGATACTTGCACTGGCTGACCTTCTCCACCTTCTCAGGGTCCGGATGGATCCCTCGTGCCGATATGATGTGCCCCAAAAATCGCACGTTCTGCCGTACCAATTCACATTTCTTTGGCTTCAATTTCAACTTCGCATCGCGAAGTCGTTGCAACACCTGCTTGATGTGATACAGGTGTTCCCATATGGACCGTGAGAAGATGATTACATCGTCCAGGTAACACATGCAGAACTCCATTAGGAGACCTTTCAACACAAATTGCATCAGCCTTTGGAACGAGGCTGGGGCATTTGACAATCCAAAAGGCATTGCGAGATGCTCAAACAACCCCTCGTGACACGAGAAAGCCGTTTTTTCGATGTCTGCCTTCTTCATCGGAATCTGCCAATAGCCTGATTGCAGGTCAAAGGTCGTGAAGTACATCGCTCCACACAGTGTCGCCAAAGTGTCGTCGATCCGTGGCAACGGATGACTATCCTTCTTCGTGATGTGATTGAGCCCCCGATAGTCAACGCAAAAACGGATGGATCCGTCTTTCTTCCGCACCAGGACTACCGGCGAAGCCCAAGGACTATTCGATGGACGAATAATCTTCTTCTCCAGCATATCTTTGACCTCCGCAGAGATCGCTTGCCGATACGCGAGAGGGTTCCGATATGGCTGTTTAATCGGTTTGGCCCCCTCTTCCAACTCGATGGCGTGTTCCACCAACGTCGTGCCCTCAAGCACTTCACCCTGTTGCATGAACACGTCCTCATACTCTTTGATCAGCGCCTTCAAAAATTGTCTCTCATCTGGGGAAATCTGAGCCGATTCAAGATCTAACCCTTCCGGCATTTTCACATTAGGACCCAACCGTCGGGCCCGTTCCATCAACGCCCTTTTAAAATCCAGCACGAGGTCATCTCTTCGTTGTTTCGCTGCTGCAGCATCCATTTCCGCTCGAGGGTTTGGTCCCCCCGCGGTATTCTCCGCCTCCGGGTATAGCGTTTCCAACGCGTCCCTCGCCGTTTGTGCTGACAACACTTCTCTGATGACCTCCACCGTTTCCACTTCCCCGATTTTCTGTCCTTTTCTAAACCTCACCGTGTTTTCACCCATATTAGAGAACGGCATTAGAATCGTTCCCCCTCGCACTTTAAACATCGCCCTAGGGCCCAGCACATCCATGCTCTCAAACCCGGTGCCATTAGGCTCTATATGAACGTCTTGCCCTTCCCATTGTTGTGCCAGTCGGCATTGGACATACCCTGTCTGGCCTGCTGGGATGGAGAGGCTCATATTAACCTTACACACCGAGATATTGGGCAATTGTGCCACCCCATACACTCTCTTCACCGTCGTATCTGGGTTTGTTACTTCTGGCCCAGCTGAAAAACTTTCGATCGTTTTCCCATCCATCGTGACCTGATGTTTCTTATAGTCCAGCACCAACCCGAAAGCGCGCAGGGCATCATCTCCAAATAACATGGGGGACTGCAAGCTTTCGACGACATAGACCTTTATGGTCTTCGTGACCCCATTAAGGGTAAGGGGTGCGTCAAACACGCCCGCCGTAGCTTTCGTCACCTCATTGTTGAACCCTGTGAATGCCACCTGAACTGGCGTCAGAGGGAGATGATTGAAATACTTTCGGTATCCCCCCGCCTTCATGAGGGTCGACTGAGCCCCCGTATCAATCAGACTTTTCACGTTGATGCCTTCCAGCTGGACCTTGATGTACATGTAGTACCGATCTTTTTGCTCGACCTTCGCATTATTGATCCCAATTTGTGGCGGTGGATAATCCACGGTCATTGAGACCACCTGCATTCGCCGGTTTACTGGTTCGAACCCTTCCAAGTCGTCTGCCGGTGGCGGATTGTTCGGATACAACCGGTCTGGCGGTCGTGTCGCTGGGGGCGCTACATTAGCAGCCTGCGCCAGAAAATTCTGCGGTGGCATTGGCTGCGGTTCTTGTTGGCACTGCTGCGCCTGAAACTGCACAGCGTTGGAGCCCGTTGCCGGTAAGACCCGAGGACACTGGCTAGTCCAATGGTCATTGACCCGACAATGCACACACCACTTTTTCTTGGGCGCCCCCTGCTGACTCGCACCCCAAGCCGGTTGATTACTCTGATTTCGATTAGGACACTCACGACGATAGTGATCAGTGCCCCCACAATCATAACACTGCCCCCGAACGTACGGTTGCTGTCCCTGGGACCCTTGTTGCTGCTGTTGGGGCGCCGCTTGTGCCGGTTGTTGCTGCTGCTGAGAGGCCGATGCCCCCTGCGGCTTGTTGAGACATTCTCTAGCGAAATGCCCTTCTCCACCACACGCGTGACAGGTCAACCCTGGCTTGAACTGCCGAGGTGGGGCCCGACATTGGTCGGCTGTATGGTTTCGTCGTCCACAGTTGGTACATTGCGGACGATTCTGCCCTGAAGCCTGACCCTGCTTGGCATTAGCCACCTGAGCTGTTTCCGCCGAGGCTGCCTGCTGGCCATTTCCCGGTGTCTTCATCTGGCGACTGAATTTATTAGGACCCTGCTGCTGTTGCTGGCCCTTTCCTGCTGAAGGCTCCTCCTGGGGGTCTTCATTTCGTTCGATCTGCAAGGCCCTGTCTTTCAACTCCTCAAACGAGCATTTGAACCCAATGTCCAACTTTTGCCGATATTTGCTACGGATCCCATTAAGGAAATATTTGACCAGCAGATTTTCTTGTTGCTCTACGCCCATGTCGAGTGGAATGATACAGTCGACCCAGACGAGCATTAGCTGATCCAAAAATTCCCGAATGGTTCCCGTTTGTTTCACCTCTTGCAGCCTCTTGACCCCATACGTAATGTCCAACGGTTGCTCAAACCGCTCCGACAAGAATGCCACGACCCTATCATAGTCCGCCATCTCCCTAGGCTTCCACCGTTCCTGTGTCTCCAACGCATCTGCTGCTGTCTTTCGAAGTTTACTCTTCAAAAGACAAAGCTTTCTTGTTGGGTTCGTGATTTCACGAGCGGCTAAGCTTTGGTTGAACTTGAACAAGAAGGGCGCAAAATTTCTTGCTCCATCATAATTTGCGACCTCCCCCAACGTATCCGCTTCCGCCAACTTGAAAACTGGGTTGACTCCACCGAACAAGCCTAAGCCCGCCCAGCCAGAGTTGTCCCAATTCTGGGGCCTTTGCTGCTGTCCAAACAACGGTTGGCCCGTATGCGGATCGAATCGTGGCTGGATCCGCGGTTCTTCTTGCCGAAACTCTTGTTCTTCCCGAACAAGATTCCGCCGTTGACCTTGCCAATACCCCCTAGTGTCAGATGGGGCCCCATGAGGGACTTGTTCCTCCCAGTGAGTGGGTTCCACCGACCGATCCACTCTTCTAGGAACTGCCCCCAGCGGTTCTCCTCCACCCTGACCTTCGGGGCCATAAGGCCTGTCCTCCACTTGTCCATCACCTGGTAGCCGCGCCGTCGGGAGCGAACCCTCAGGTTGCTCTCGTGGATTAGCCACCCCCGTAACATTCGTCTCCCGTCTTCTAGTATTATTGTCTTCTTCGTCCTCGTGCCAAAATGCACGAGCAGTTCGTCTCCATTCCGCTCGCTGATCTTCTCTACTGAGGCTCGGCTCCCGTGGCTCCTGTTGCCTCTCTGAACGTGGTGTTGATTGGAACTGCTGGTGTCGGCCTTGTCTCCCAGGGTCAAAGCTGAGCTGTTGCTGCTGCTGCGCTGGCTCATTAAAGCTGACATGTTGTCCATTAGGGTTGGCCCTCCCCGTAACAGTCATCACACGAGTTTCCCCCGGTTGACCATTTGCGGGCCAATTATGGCTAACTGCCTGACCCCTGGACCCATCTCGTGCCGGTACGGTATCATCTGGCGTCCTGCTAGCAGATGGGAGCACACTACGTGATGCCCCCACTCCAGGCAATGATGCCCCCGGCTGTACCCCCTGTTGTTGATCCGTATAGTGTGCTGGATTGAACGGATCCACCACCACGTGCCGACTTCTTGCTCCACCTGTTCCACCCTGTCCACTTTGACCATGTGGGGGGCCCGGTGGGTATTGACCCTGTCCTTGACTCCCAACAACTCCATCTTGACCTCGTCCATTTTGCTGTTCTTGTCTACCAATTATTTGACCAATCACCTGGCGTGGAATTTCCGCATGATCCGGGTTCCGGCCCCCAGTGCAGGTCGGAGGGTTTTGAGGCCCCCTTTGCTGCTCCTGTTCCGAAATCACATTTGAGTTGGGCAATTGTGCCCGAATCATGTCCGGCAATCCTCGAACCAAATCCGTCATGAAACGCTGATTAGCAGCTACCACTTCTTGAAGCATAGCCGCCGTTCCAGCTCCGGACCTGTGACTGGCCACCGATTCCCGATCTTCTTCTCGATTACGAGTGGAACCATGCAACCCATACACCCTATGACCCGTGTCATTCGGATGTGACCCACTTGGGTTCATGTCCCACTGCAACTCCCACTCCGTCAACTGTCTTTGATTCGTCGAATTTTGCCAGCTATTGGGGTGGGACAAATTTGCCCCACTAGCTATGTCGAAAAATGCATTTTGAGGTCGGAAGGCCCCAAAACCACCTGTCAGGGGGTAACCTGGTGCCCTGAGTTGATTGGCGGGGTGCATTAGTCCCTGCGGTGGACCCCTCGACCACTGTGAGTTCAATTGCGTCCCATTCGCGAAATGTGCAGCGGTGTACAACGGATTTCCGTTGCCGTACCCCGTGTAGTGGCCCAATTGCTGAATTCTGGGCCCTATTGAGGGTATGCTTGGTATCGTCGTTACCACAGGGAGTGTTACCTGTGCACCACTCACCATCCCCGCACCTGCTGACGCAATGAACCCCTCTGACCCATCTGTAGCGACCGAGACTACTGGGCCAGTTCCAGTGTTTAAACTAGAATCCGTGGCTGAGTTGGTCACCACATTAGTGGGCCCATTTTCTGCACCATTCACACCTGACACCGGACCATTTCCCCCAATTTCGTCGTTTACAATATTTTCATTCTCAAAATTCTGATTGTCCCCATTTTCGTTAAAATTATTTTCATCATCAAAATTGTTCCCATTGTCATTTACATTTTCACCCCCATCACCATCAGTTCGAGATCTGGTATGAGGTCTCGGCATTTTACACAAATGTTCCTGGCAGACAAAATCAGACTAATAATGGACACTGTCACTCGTATTAGCCTATTTTGTCCGATTACGGATCACCAAACTTCTTGCTTAATCAATTGACCACCAACAATCACAATATCACAAAATTAAAGTGGGCCCCGAAAAAAAAATATTTTTTTTTTCGGTTTCCGGGTCTTATTTCACTGTTATTGACTAGAAGTGAGAAAAATAATTATTTTTCCCACCTTTGACCACCACAAACCAATTATCACTGATAAAAACCACAGTTTTGTCACTTTTTAAAATTATGCACGGGAATTATGTTTTTCCCGTCAAATGTCAATAAAATCGCTGCTAGCCACTATTAATGATTAAAATACCAATTACTGATTAAAACTATGTCTTTACACTGAGATCACTCCTCTATTAACCGATTAAAAATCACTTTTGAGTCAAAAAAAACACTAAATCACAATGTCAAATTCAACTTTCACTACCAATGATTCAATTGTTCAATGTCACCGACGGGATCAGTCACATTCGTGATGCAAAAACTGTTTGTTGACCCAATTTCAAGAAATTAGGGCCAATTCTGGCTTTTGCAAATTTTTGCAACAACTGCCCAATTTTTCCGTATCAAAACTTCCTTCCAAAAC
>NZ_CDSBKO010000089.1:0-14762 GCF_977115655.1 Aquimarina sp. | reverse complement strand
GATGGTAACAGTACGGGAGCTATTTTGACTTATCACAGTGGTACACCAGCTACAGTGGGGAATGTACTGGCAAGTAGTACGGTAAGCCCCACGACTACGACTACCTATTATATTTTAGCTACTACCGCTCAGGGATGTACCGATGAGCTACCGGTTAGTGTTACGGTTAATGCAGTTCCTGATTTGAGTACTACGGCTACCCCCGAAATTTGTTTTGGTTCAGGTTTTGATCTTTCCACCATTAGTGTAACAGATGGTAACAGTACGGGAGCTATTTTGACTTATCACAGTGGTACACCAGCTACGGCGGGGAATGTACTGGCAAGTACTACAGTAAATCCGACAATTACGACTACCTATTATATTTTAGCCACGACAGGATCAGGATGTACCGATGAGTTACCGGTTAGTGTTACGGTTAATGCAGTTCCTGATTTGAGTACTACGGCTACCCCCGAAATTTGTTTTGGTTCAGGTTTTGATCTTTCCACCATTAGTGTAACAGATGGTAACAGTACGGGAGCTATTTTGACTTATCACAGTGGTACACCAGCTACAGTGGGGAATGTACTGGCAAGTAGTACGGTAAGCCCCACGACTACGACTACCTATTATATTTTAGCTACTACCGCTCAGGGATGTACCGATGAGCTACCGGTTAGTGTTACGGTTAATGCAGTTCCTGATTTGAGTACTACGGCTACCCCCGAAATTTGTGTTGGTTCAGGTTTAGATCTTTCCACCATTAGTGTAACAGATGGTAACAGTACGGGAGCTATTTTGACTTATCACAGTGGTACACCAGCTACGGCGGGGAATGTACTGGCAAGTAGTACGGTAAGCCCCACGACTACGACTACCTATTATATTTTAGCTACTACCGCTCAGGGATGTACCGATGAGCTACCGGTTAGTGTTACGGTTAATGCAGTTCCTGATTTGAGTACTACGGCTACCCCCGAAATTTGTGTTGGTTCAGGTTTAGATCTTTCCACCATTAGTGTAACAGATGGTAACAGTACGGGAGCTATTTTGACTTATCACAGTGGTACACCAGCTACGGCGGGGAATGTACTGGCAAGTAGTACGGTAAATCCGACAATTACGACTACCTATTATATTTTAGCTACTACCGCTCAGGGATGTACCGATGAGTTACCGGTTAGTGTTACGGTTAATGAATCGCCTATCGTTATAGCTAATACCACAACTACCGAAGTATGTGCCGGAGAAAGTGTTACCTTAACCGGAGGAGGTGCTACAAGCTATATTTGGGATAATGGAGTTACGAATGGGATATCCTTTGTTCCAACTACGACAGCTACTTATACAGTAACAGGTACAGATATAAATGGATGTGAAAATACCGCACAGATTATTATTACGGTAAATGAATTACCATCTGCAGTTACCATAATTGGCATGGATCCTGTTTGTTCAGGAGAATCCGCAGTTTTTACAATTATTGGTAATGCAGGAGATATAGTAACTTATACCACTAGTTTCAATAGTAATACGGCTATTATTGGAGTAGATGGCAGTGTAGATATAATTATTAATGAAGTTACTTTAGCTACTACTTTGAATGTAACTAATGTCAATAATCCGGTAACAGGCTGCGATTTGCCCTTGAATGGAGTGAGTGAGACAATAAATATAATTCCTTTTGAAGATAACGATAATGATGGAATTGGTGATTGTATGGATCCAGATCCGCTTGACCCTTGTATTCCTAATATTTGCGATACAGACAATGATGGAATCCCAGATAACGAAGAAATGCAAGATGACGATGATGATGGTGTTTTGGATAGTGAAGAGCCAAATAATTCAGATCCTAATGTAGAAGATGGATTAGAAATATATAATATAGTAACTCCAAACGGAGATGGTGACCATGATGTATTAATTATTAGAAATATTCAAAAATTTCCGGATAATCAATTACAAATCTTTAACAGATGGGGGGTTTTGGTATATGAAACCAAAGGATATGGGATTAATGGCAGGTTCTTTAAAGGTGAATCTGAAGGAAGAGCTACGATTAGTAGAGATCGCCAACTTCCTGTAGGGACATATTTTTATATCTTAACCTATCAAACGGAAGCAGGAGAAACTAAAAAGAGATCTGATTATCTATATATCAACAGATAAACAAAAAGAGATGGAAGTTAGGTCATACACAAAATCTGAAATGATAACCCCAAATTTAAAAATGAGGCATATATATGGTACGCTAATATTACTTTTTGTAATTATAAAACAAACCGTGGCACAACAAGATGCACAATATACGCAGTATGTATATAATACTATTAGTGTAAATCCAGCGTATGCAGGTTCGAGGGATGCGATTAGCATAACAGGGCTTTATAGAAACCAATGGGTTGGTATTGGGGGAGCTCCGGTAACTCAAACATTAAATATACACTCACCAATAGGTACAAGTGAAAAAATAGGATTGGGATTTTCTATCGTGAATGATAAGATTGGCCCTACTCAGGAAACATATTTTGATATTGATTTTTCTTATTCTATAGTGACCTCAGAAAAAGGAAAATTATCATTTGGTATCAAAGCAGGAGGACATTTGCTGGATGTTAATTTTGATCAATTAAACAAGTTTACAAATTCGGATATTTTGTTAGACACTAATATCGATAATAAATTTTCACCTAATGTTGGAGCTGGAATTTATTACCATACAATGAAATTTTATGCAGGCCTGTCTGCTCCCAATTTACTCAGAACAAAACATTTTAATGAGTCTTCTAATGATAATACAGCATCTTCCTTTTTGGCTGTAGAAAGGATTAACTATTATATTATTATGGGTTATGTGCTTGATATAAATGAAAATGTAAAAATGAAACCAGCTATATTAGGAAAAGTAGTTGGAGGATCCCCATTACAGATTGATGTTTCGTCAAATTTTTTGATTTATGACAAGTTTATTTTGGGATTAGCATATCGATGGAGTGCTGCGATAAGTGGGCATATTGGATTTCAGATATCTGACAATATGATGTTAGGTTTTGCTTATGACAGGGAAACTACGGTATTGGGTAATACAAAGTTTAATACAGGTTCCTATGAATTAGTTTTGCGTTATGAAATTTTTAAAAAACGCGAAAGAGTATTATATCCCAGATTCTTTTAAATCTAAATTTTAATGCTAAAAACATGAAAGGTTCCATTAAATATTTGTTTGTTTTATTTCTTGCTTGTTCAATAGCATCGATAACAGCACAAGAAAAATTAATCAAAAAGGCGCACAGTTTATTCAATACATTTGCATACGCTGAAGCTATAGAATCTTATAAAAAAATTATCAAAAAGGGTAATGGTACGCTAGAAGTATATAAAAAATTAGGAGATTGTTATTATTATAACTCTAATCTGAAGGACGGGGCAAGATGGTATCAAAAGATGTGGGATAGACAAAAGGAAATAGTCGAAGAAACTGAAGATACAGTACAACTACTGGAATATCAGTTACAAGAATCTCTTGATATACCGGTAGAATATTATTTTAAGACAGCGCACTCCTATAAATTTTTAAAAAAATATAATAAAGCAGATTCGATTATAAAACAATTAAAAGAAAAAAACATAGAAGACTCAAGAGTTAAACGGTTTTTAGAACAGCCTGACTATCTCGATAAAATTGACTCGAAATCAGGAAGATATATAATTGAAAATATACCGCAAAATTCTTTAGGAGTAGATTTTGCGCCCTCTTTTTATAAAGATCAAATTGTTTTTTCTTCTTCCAGAGCAGATAATAAGAGAAGAAAAAAAAGCCAATGGACCCAACAACCTTACTTAGATTTATACAAGTTTAAAAATCAAAATTCTTTAGAAACTACATACTCGCAGGTGTTTTCTGAAGCTATAAATTCTAGACTTCATGAGTCTACCTCTGCTTTTTCAAAAGAAGGAGACATTGTATATTTTACCAGGAATAATTTATTAGATTCAAAATCAGTAAAAGATTCAACAGGGATCATTCGTTTGAAAATTTATCAAGCCAGTTTAGATAAAAACCTAAAATGGTCAGAGATAAAAGAGTTGCCATTTAACAATGATGAGTATTCTGTAGCACATCCAGCATTAAATATCGATGGTACAAAAGTATATTTCGCTTCGGATATGCCGGGCGGTTATGGAATGTCTGATTTATATGAGGTAGAGATTAAGAGTGATGGAACGTTCGGGGCTCCAAAAAACCTTGGGGCAGACATTAACACTGAGGGCAGAGATACTTTTCCTTTTATGAGCCATTCAGGAACACTATATTTTGCTTCCGATGGACATCTTGGACTGGGGGGATTGGATATTTTTGCAGTAAAACTAGAAGGGGATGATAAAACTGTTTACAATGTAGGTAAACCTATAAATAGCTCTGCAGATGATATGACTTTTATTTTTGACGAGGATTCTAGAAAAGGCTATTTTGCATCTAATCGATCCGGAGGAAGAGGAAACGATGATATATACAGCTTTATTGAAACAACCCCTCTAATCACTAAATGTGAATGTAGTTTTAACGGAATAGTTGCCGACGGGAAATCAGGAAATATTTTGAACAATGCAAATATTGAAGTTAGAGATAGTAATAATATAATTGTGTTTGCAGGAAAAACTAATGAAAAAGGAGAAACATTTATAAATTTAGATTGTGGAGATAAAACTTATGAGATAACAGTGCAAAAAGAAGATTATGACCCGGTTGTTGAAAATATTAAAACAAGTAGGGACGATCTATTCCTGTACAGAACTATCAAATTGAAAAGTAATGTTCCGGAAAAAGGTATTGACCTTGCCAAACTTTTAAATCTAAAACCTATATATTTTGATTCCAACAAAGCTTTAATATTGAATGACTCTGCAAAGGAATTGGATAAAGTAATTGACTATATGAAGGAGTATTTATCCATAAAAATAGAGATAGGATCACATACAGACAGCAAAGGTAGCGATCGTTATAATATGAATCTTTCAGAAAGACGTGCAACATCCACGGCAAATTATGTTATTAGTAAAGGGGTAGATCCCTTACGTGTAAAAAGCAGGGGTTATGGAGAAACTGTTTTAATTAATCGATGTGAAAATGGGGTTAGATGTAGTAAAGATGAACATGCCCAAAACAGAAGAAGTGAGTTTATTGTAATTGAAAATTAAATTTTTAAGGAGTTGTTTTGAAAAAACCAGAGCATATTAAAAGATGCAAAAAATATTTATTCAGGTATTCAAATGTGCTTAAATACAGATCTGAATTTGAATAAAAAACGGAATTACGGTGCTAACTTTGGCGATACTCAATATAAATGAAACCATGCCTGTTTTGCATGGTTTTTAAGCGCAGAAATTTCGTTAAAAGCAGGTTTTTTGTATACTTTAAAAAAATCAAAACACTTATTTTTAGATAATTATAATATTTAACGATTTGTAGCCTATACCTTTTTTAGCAAATAACTTGAGAAAATCAATATTTCTTTTTTGGTGGCGTAGTTAAAAATCCCATTACCATTATTGTTCCAGGCATGAAACCTGAAGCCTTTATTTATATAAAAAGTCAATTCTTCTTCATTAGATCATGAAGAGGCTACATGTAAAGGCTAGCACCATTTTTGTTTTTTGTTAAAAAGATATATACCCTGTCTTTCAGTTTTTTGAAGCTACTTATTTCGCGCTATTTTTTTACAAAAGATTTGATAATGCTATCGATTTTTGTTTCTTCCTCATAGCCCTCCTCTTCCAATAAAAATTTATATAGTGGTTTATTGTTCACTTTTTCTTCTAATACAAGGTCTTTGTTGCGACCATATACTTTATCCCATTTGTTGCGAACCAAAGTCCATTTTTTTTCATTATCCTTCCACCATTGAACTGCTGCGACACAACGGCTATCGTCTACTTTTACGTAAGTATTGTATCCCTTTTCTTTGGCTAAAAGCACGTCTTCCTTACCATCTTTGCGAATGACTTTAGAATTGTCCTGATCGTGCAACCAACCATAATCCGTGATTTCTTGTCGATTACCTCGCATTAATAAGTTGTAGTCATTACGGGTAGTATATTCTCGTCTTGCCAAAGGTGCCGGAGTGGTATTTTCCCAATAGCTTTTTCCATCTACGTGTACCCAAGAAGCAGAACCTTCATATCGAGGACTATCATCCACTTGATACACTTTTTGCGTCCATTGACCTTTCACTTCAGAAGGTTTCAGCTTTTTGAACGTCCATTCATTATCTGCATTGTAGGTATATAAATCTGTATTTTCAAACAACCAGTCTTGTCGCCAGTGCTTTACAATCACAGGCTTAGCAGGGTTTCCTACTTGCAAAATATGTTGTATAGAAATTTTGTCGCTTTCGTCCCTTATTAAACCGGCCCATTCTAAACCTTTATCAATTTTTGTTTTCGAAGGCTTGTACAAAGAGTCATTGGAATAGTTAAAGGTTTCTGCAAAATTGAAGGTAACCTCATAGCATCCACACATTTTCTTAATGGCTTCAGCATCTTTTTTTTGTTTGCTTTGGGCAGTGCTTGTAAACACCACAGAAAGTAAAAATAAACTGTAAAATAGTGTTCTCATTGTTTCATTTTTTGGTTTTAAAATACAAAGCAAAAATAGTTATTCTTATTTAGAATAAATAAAAATAATTTATATATTTGCAATTATTAAGAATGATTCTAAATTAAATGAGATGCAATAATCTGATTATAAGTATTTTAATAATAGTATCTTTTAAAAAAATATTTTCTCAGGAAGTAAAAAATGATACGATGAGAACTACAAAGCTGAGCGAGGTAGTGGTTACTGCAACCCGTACATTTCGTCAACTTTCCTCTTTGCCGTTGCCTGTAACATTGGTTTCAAGAAAGCAAATTACTAACTCAGGGACTATTAGATTAAACGAAATTTTAAACGAACAAACGGGCATTATTACAGTACCGGATGAAAGTGGTTTTGAAGGTGTCCAAATCCAGGGAATTGCTTCAGATTATATCCTCATTCTAATAGATGGTGTACCCCTTGTTGGCCGAAGTGCTGGTAATTTTGATCTAAGCAGGCTTGCAGTAGGTAACATAAAGCAAATAGAAGTTGTAAAAGGGCCATCAAGCAGTTTATACGGTTCTGAGGCTTTGGGTGGTGTCATCAATATAATAACCGAAAAACCAGAAACCAAAACCTTAATAGGCAATCTATCCTATCGTATTGGTCGCTTTACCCAACAAGATATCAACTTTGATATACAACAACGTGTTAAAAAAATCAGATATGCCTTGTTTACAAATCGTTTTTCGAGCGAAGGTTACGACCTCAATCCAGAATTAGAAGGTCAAACCGTTAATCCATTTGAAAATTATACTATTAATGGAAAGGTGTTCCATGATTTTAACGATGATCTCACCCTGTTTTCGTCATTACGTTTTTATAACCAAACGCAAGAAACTGGATTTACCTTTAATGAAATGGCTTTTGAAGGAGATGCCGAGGAACAGGAATGGAACGCACACCTTAGACTGAACCAAAAATGGAACGATAACCTTAATACCCAGTATGAACTTTATTATACCAATTACAAGGCAAACGAACGTTTGGCAAGCCCTGTATCCAAACAAGTCCTTACTGATAGCGATTTTGACCAGAAATTATTACGACCAGAAGTTCGTGGCAATTACACTTTTGAAAAAGCAGGAACTTTAACAGCAGGCATTGGGTTTCAATATGATGAATTGGAAAGAACGTTTTTTGCCAAAAAAGTAACATTCAACTCACAATATGTGTATGCACAGTATGATGTAAATCCAGTCGAAAGGTTAAATGTTATTGTAGGTGGTCGTTTTGATAATCACTCCCAGTACAACAACCAATTTAGTCCTAAACTGGCAGTACGTTACAAACTAACTCATGACATTGCTTTAAAAGGCTCTGTTGGTTATGGCTTTAAAGCCCCGGATTTTAGACAACTCTACTTTGACTTTACAAACTCGACAGTAGGGTATACCGTATTGGGCTACAATGTTGCCATCGATAAGATAGAAGAACTACAGGCACAAGGTCAAATCCTGGATGTGGTAATTCCATTAAGGGAGTTGGATAATCCATTAAAAGCAGAAAGTTCCATTGGCTATAACTTGGGGATAAACCACAAAAAAGGTAGATGGAATACAGAACTCAATCTTTTTAGAAATGACTTTAAAAACGTAATAGACACCCGTATCATAGCACGTAAAACTAATGGGCAAAATGTATTTAGTTATGTCAATTTTGACAAGATATATACTACAGGGTTAGAATTAAACACCGATTATAAAATCAATAAAAATTTGAATATAGGGGCTGGATATCAATTGCTTTATGCCTTTGATAAAACTAAAGAAGAATTAGTTGAAAACGGTGAAGTATTTGCACGCGACCCGAAAACAAATCAAGCTGTGGCGATTAAAAAGAAAGACTATTTTGGGCTTGTCAACCGCTCACGGCACAACGCTAACTTCAAAATATTTTATGATATAGCCAACATAAAGGCTAATGTAAATCTTAGGCTTCTATATCGTAGTAAATACGCCCAATTTGATACTAACGGAAACGGTTTAATTGACAGCCACGACACCAGTTTTGTTGATGGGTTTTTAACAGCAAACATAACAGCAAGCAAAACATTTTATAATGATTTCAATTTACAAGTAGGGGCAAACAATCTACTTGATTACACAGATAAAAATATCCCCTCTCTGCCCGGGATCCAGGGGTACGTAAGACTTAATTATCAATTTTAACAATCAAATATAATTACTATGAAAATACAGAACACAACTAAAACCATCGCAATAGCTGCTTTATTTATAGGATTTATGTCCTGTAATAGCGATGATGATAACACCCCACAACCAGACCCTGTACAATCTAAGCAAGTGGTAAATCTGGCTGCGCCACAAACAGGCGGTCAGGGAACAGGACAAGATGTAGGCGGAAAATTCACAAAATTTGACTTTGAAACAGGAATGCAAACGACCAGCGATACAGATTGGGATATAGCTTTTAGAGGAACAACTATTGCTGTAAACGGGGGTGCACCCACCGGGACAGCAGATGAGCCAGTACGTAATGGAAACGCAGGTGCTGCTATAGCAACGGGTACATTTGCAAGCATTACAACAGCAGAAGGACTAACATTTGTGCAAGATGCTGCTGCGGTTTTTGCAATACCAACAGGTAGCGACAATGGGTGGTACAATTATAATTTTATGACCAACTTGATTACACCTATCCCAGGGAAAGTATTAGTATTTAGAACTAGAAACGACCGATATGCCAAAGTTGAAATTTTGAGTTATTATTTGAACCAAGACAGTTCAAACCCCGTCAATGGGCGAAATTATACATTCAATTATGTGTATAACCCCAACGCAGGCGAAAAATCTTTTGAATGAGTTTTGAAGGTTGAGTTACTGTTTTGAAAAGCTCACAATACTATCCGCATTATCAGCAGCTTTATAGATAAAATTAGCTTGGTATTGTACGACTGTAGTTATTGAAGAATGACGATATAATTTCTGCAACATTTGAATAAAGATTTTATCACCAGAAATGCTTCTGAAACGGTATCTGGCAATATACATACAGATATTTTTTCAGAGTTTTCAGAAAGGTTACAACGCTTCTTTTATGAATCCCGTATGATTTTTATGTGCTTACTAACACATAAATTTTGATTGTACCTATGTTGGATTAACAAATAAATTACGAACAAGAACTGTACTCAAATTATTTTTTCTTTTAATCGGCAAACCGCGAAGTGGTTATTTATGAACAATTTGAATGTTCTATACAATTTTTGCCACTTCGTGCCAATGCCGGACTCCTGCCTTTCCATATTTTTTTTTCTTCTTCAGATAATTCTGAACCCTCAACTACTTCTAAAAAATAGTTGACATTTCGTATCACCCTATATGATTTACCCCAAATCATTTCTAAGCCAAGAGAGGTTTTGAGCATCCCAATTGCAATGAAGCATCACGAATTACAAATATATTTGTTATCATTGGCTAATCGCAAAAAAACTAACAAGTACCGATAGCTTTTTATTTTTAATAAGCAACTGCATTTAAAACCAAAAGCGAGCAAAGAGATTGCGGTTTCTCAGACTTTTATTTTTCCGGAATATTCATGGAAAAAGAAAAAAAGAAGATAAAGACTATTGATTTTGATACAGTTTTGCAAAAACGAAAAAAAGAAAAAGAATTGAAATATTTGATTACAGCAAAAAAGAAACAATTTCAAAAAAATGTATATACCACAGTACTGGCTAAAGCACATCTTACCCTACAAAACAACTGGCGTATTGCTGCAGGAGAAATAAAACACGAAGGATTATTTCTTAACTATCATTATAAATGGTTTAATGGTTTTTGGTCATGGGATTTCTGGAAATATGCAGTAGGACTCTCTTACTACAATATTGACCTGGCTAAAAATCAAATGAGGGCTATGTTTGATTTTCAGGAAGAAGATGGTTTTATTGTTGATTGTATTTTTAGGGATACTTCTATTGAACCCCATAACTACCGTGATACCAAAACACCTTTATCAGCCTGGGCAGTTGCTAAAATTTTTGAAAAAGATAAAGACTTGGGTTTTATTCGAGAATTTTATCCTAAATTAAAAAAATATCATTATTGGTGGTATGCAAAACGAGATCATGACAAAGATGGGCTTTGTGAATATGGATCTACAGACGGTAGCTTAGAAGCAGCAAAATGGGAAAGTAGTATGGATAATGCCATTAGGTTTGATAACTCCAAAATCTTAAAAAACCAAAAAGAAGCGTACTCTTTGGATCAGGAAAGTGTGGATCTCAACGCATATTTGTATGCAGAAAAAATGTATCTCGTAACTTTGTCAAAAGCTTTGAATGAAAAAAATGATGCCGCACAATATCTGAAAGAAGCAGAAACGTTGAAAATAAAAATGCAAGAACAGTTCTATACCAAAATACTTTTTCAAACTATGTCTGCCGATCATCCCAGGTTTGATCCGTTAAAAGGATATTGGAGAAGCCCTAATTGGTTGGGTCAATCCTGTTTTGGCGTAAAAAGATTACGCAATTATGGATTCGGTAAAGAAGCAGATCAGGCTACTTTACAAATCCTTACCGGGGCAGAAGGGATATTAGAAAAAGGAAAAGCAATTCGAGAAAATTATCACCCAATAACAGGACAAAGGTTGCACGCACAAAATTTTAGTTGGAGTGCGGCCCACATTATAATGTTATTAACAAAAGAATAAGTAATGATGTATTCAATCCTACAGATAACAGCAAATCAAGCAGAACAAATATTACAACAATTGTACGATATTGAAGGGAAAGCTATATCACTTCCCGGAGAAATCGATTTTAACTTTAGAATTAAAATCAAAAATCAAGAAGGTTATATATTGAAAATATCACGACCCGATGAAGATGAAAATTACCTCGACTTTCAACAACAATTATTACAATATATAGATAATAAAAAGCATCTTATAGCTCCAAAAGTAATCAAGGATAGCAATGGAAATACTATTTCTGAAATTACAGATGCCCATGGTAATAAACGTAAAATACGGTTGTTATCCTGGATAAGTGGCAGAGTATGGAGTAGTGTAAACCCACAGTTGGATACATTACGATATAGTCTGGGTAAACAATGTGGATTGTTGACCAATGCTTTGCAAGGATTTGACCATGATAAAGCCCATCGGGAGTTTGTATGGGATGTAGCTCAATCTTTATGGACCAGGGAGTACTTGCATTTGTTTGAAGGCGAAGAAAAAAGTATTATTTCTTTTTTTCAAAATAGATTTGAGACCGTTCAGGATACTTATTCTATGCTCAGAAAAGCAGTGGTTCATAACGATACAAATGACAACAATGTTATTGTTTCCAGAGATTTGATCCACCCAAAAGTTAAAGCAGCAATAGATTATGGAGATGCAATACATACACAAATCATAAATGATGTAGCCATTGCCTGCGCTTATGCGATAATGAATTATAATGATCCGTTAGAAGCAGCTTTGCCAATACTACAAGGGTACCATTCCTCTTTTCCTTTAGGCGAAGATGAATTAAAACACCTGTACCTGTCTATAGCAATGCGCTTAGTAATTTCGGTAACCAAGTCTGCTATCAATAAAACCACAGAACCAGATAACAAATACCTATTAATTAGCGAAAAACCAGCATGGGAAGTATTGAGAAAATGGAAAAATATTAGCGAAGAGTATGCTTATTATAGTTTTAGAGAAGCCTGCAGATACACAGCACACCCCAATGAAAAGATGTTTGCATCCTGGGTAAAAAACAATACTTATTCTTTATCCAATCTATTCCCATCAGTACAAAAAAACGACGTTCATCTATTGGATTTAAGCGTATCCAGCAAATGGGTTGGACATCAACAAGAATTTAATGATTTAGAGCTATTTCAATTTAAAATTGATCGTCTTCAAAAGGAAAATCCAAACAAAATTATCGCAGGAGGATATCTGGAACCTAGAGCTTTATATACCTCAAATACCTACGATAAGGAAGGAAATAGCGGGAGAGAAAGCAGAACAATCCATCTTGGAATAGATTTTTGGCTACCTGCAAACACTCCTGTTCACACATTATTGGACGGAGAAGTTGTAACAGCATTTAACCATGCAGGAGATAAAAATTATGGAGGATTAATTATACTTAAACATAAAAAAGAATCTATAGTATTTTATACACTGTACGGGCATTTGACTATAGATAGCGTTATGCAAAAACAGCATGGTGATATCCTGAAAAAAGGAGAATGTATTGGATACCTTGGAGATCCAGCTCAAAATGGAAATTGGGCACCACATTTACATTTTCAGATCATGCATTCTATGTTAGACCATACCATAGATTTTCCTGGAGTAGCATATTACAATCAATTAGCAGTATGGAGGGGAATATGTCCGGATCCAAATTCTTTGTTCAAATTAAAAGAGCTAAACCCGAAAAATGATATTACTAACCAAGAGTTGATCTCTTATAGAAAAAAACACTTGGGTAAAAGTTTGAGTTTGCAGTATAAAGTACCTGTTAAAATGGTACGTGGATCGGGGCAATATCTCATGGATCAATATGGTAAAAAATATCTGGATACAGTAAATAATGTAGCTCATGTAGGACATGAAAATTATGCCGTGGTCAAAGCCGGTCAAGAACAAATGGCTTTGATTAATACCAATTCTCGCTATTTGCACGATAATATTAATGAATTGGCAAAAGAACTTATAGAAACTCTGCCACCAGAATTAAATGTATTACACTTTGTTAATTCAGGAAGCGAAGCCAACGAATTGGCTGTTAGAATGGTAAAGGCAGTAACAGGGGAGCGGGATATCATAGCTTCAGAAATTGGTTACCACGGAAATGCCAATATGTGTATTGATATTAGTTCTTACAAATTTGATGGTAAAGGAGGTAATGGAGCACCAGAGCACACCCAAATATTTCCGTTGCCAGATGCTTACCGGGGAAAATATAGAGGAAAAAACACCGGAGCACAATATGCTCTGGAAGTTCAAAAATGTATTGATACTATACATAAAAAAGGAAGAGGCGTTGGCGCCTTTATCATAGAACCTATTATAAGTTGTGGCGGTCAGATTGAATTACCAGATGGATTTTTGCCAAAAGCTTATGAATATACCCGGGCAGCAGGAGGATTATGCATTTCTGATGAAGTGCAGGTAGGATGCGGAAGAGTAGGAAAAACTTTTTGGGGATTTCAGTTGTATGATGTGGTTCCGGATATTGTAACCATTGGCAAACCTTTGGGTAATGGGCATCCATTGGCTGCTGTTGCCTGTACACAAAAAGTAGCAGATAAATTTGCTAATGGGATGGAGTATTTTAACACTTTTGGAGGAAACCCGGTTTCCTCGGCTATTGGAGCCAAAGTTATTAAAACAGTAAAACAGGATAAACTACAACAACATGCCTTAGAGATAGGAGAATTTTTAAAAGAAGAACTGAAAAAATTAGCCGCAAAATACCCAATTATAGGAGATGTTCGTGGACAAGGATTATTTCTGGGTTTTGAACTGGCAGATGATAATATGAACCCTTTGGCAGAGCAAGCAGATTATCTGGCAAATAGAATAAAAGATCATGGAATTTTAATGAGCATAGACGGCCCGGATCACAATGTTTTGAAAATTAAGCCCCCAATGGTTTTTGATAAAGAAAATGCACAAGAATTGATTTTTTATCTCGATAAAGTATTTTCTGAAGATTATATGCAAAGTATCAAAAAAAGCAAGTCATGATACAGAGCTCAAAATATATAAACATAATATTGGTAATAATAGGGATATATGTCTGTAATAAACAACCTTTACAGCCAGTTGCAGAGCAAAAAAAATATTTTAACCATCAAATATTTGAAGAAAATAAGCTATCACCCAGAGCTACTTTTTTTGGCTTTGAATCTGAAAAGATAAAACATAAAGAAAAGTCAAAAAGGTTTTTAAACTTAAATGAAGATTGAAAATTCAATTGGATAAAAGATCCAATGTTGTTTAGTTAGGGGTTTAAACTATTGATTTAAAGATTATTAATGGTGTGTTTCTGCCTGCACCGGAATGACAAAATAATCAAAACACAATACCTTCTGCTTGTTATTCCGGCAATTTGTCATCCTATGTTTGTATAGGGTTTAAATTTCAATAATGATTTACTTTG
>NZ_CDSBKO010000088.1:0-14954 GCF_977115655.1 Aquimarina sp. | reverse complement strand
TCTTTGAGTCTTTGAGTCTTTGAGTCTTTGAGTCTTTGAATCTTTGAGTCTTTGAATCTTTGAATCTTTGAATCTTTGAATCTTTGAATCTTTGAGTCTTTGAGTCTTTGAGTCTTTGAGTCTTTGAATCTTTGAGTCTTTGAGTCTTTGAATCTTTGAATCTTTGAGTCTTTGAGTCTCTGAGTATTTGAGTATTTAGTATTTAGCCTGTGGTTTTTAGCCTGTAGTTTTTTAATCTTTGAATCTTTTAGTTCAACCCAACAACATCCGACCTCCGACCTCCGACCTCCGACACCCGACAACACCCGACAACACCCGACCTTAATACTTAATTTTTTCCAGCACCATACGTGCTCTAGCTTTATAAGCAGCACTGCCAGAATTGTAGGAGCTTTCTAATAGTATTTTAAGTTCGGGGTGTACCCAGTCAAATTCTGTTCCCAATAAATACAAGGAAGTCATAGAATACGCTTTTGGGGCTACTTTTTGATCTGTAATTAGCCAGTCAAAACAGATTTCAGTAATTTTTTCGCGATGTTTTACGGTAAGGTATTTTTGTATTTCGGGATTCTTTTTTTGATAAAAAGCAATACAAAGGTATTCAAATATTTTTGCCATTGGTCTTACAGCAGAATGCTTATAGACATCAGGTATAAATAGCAAAAGTTCATCCAGGTATGGTAAAACAGAGGCCAGATTATTTTTGCATAAAAACTCGAGAGCCCAGGCTGCCCTGCAGGAAATTTTATCTTCTGTATGGGCACAAATAGATAATAATTCGGGTAATAGCTCAGGATTCTTTACTATTAGATTAGCAAAATACTTTCTTTTATCTCGGGAATGATCTATAGTATCCAATAACTCAATAAGCGATGACATTCTAAATATATGTTATTTATAAAAAGTGGTGTTTGGTTAAAAATAGTAAATAGTTTTTAGTTTTTTAGTCTTTCAATCTTTAGCCTGTAGTTTTTTAGTCTTTGAGTCTTTGAGTCTTTGAGTCTTTGAATTTTTAGTCTATAGTTTTTAACCTGTAGTCTTTGAATCTTTGAGTTCGACCCAACACACCCGACCTCCGACCTCCGACCTCCGTCTTCCAACCTCCGTCTTCCGACCTCCGTCTTCCGACCTCCGTCTTCCGACCTCCGTCTTCCAACCTCCGTCTTCCAACCTCCGACCTCCGACCTCCGACCTCCGTCTTCCAACCTCCGTCTTCCGACCTCCGTCTTCCGACCTCCGTCTTCCGACCTCCGTCTTCCAACCTCCGACCTCCGACCTCCGACCTCCGACCTCCGTCTTCCGACCTCCGACACCCGACCTCCGACACCCAACCTCCGTCTTCCGACCTCCGACACCCGACAACACCCGACCTCCGACTCCCAACAACATCCCTCTTCATCCCAATAATCCCTCTACAACTTTGACCACTCCGGTAGTAGCTTTTTCAGATAATACGGTAAGATTTTTTGAGGGAGAAATAGCAGGATTAGGGTCAATAAAATAAACAGGGGTATTGTATGGAGCATATTGTAATAGACCAGCAGCGGGATATACCTGCATCGAGGTACCAATGATAATAAGTATGTCTGCTTGTTCTGTAATGGTTATAGCAGTATCCAGCATAGGTACTTCTTCGCCAAACCAAACTATATGCGGGCGCAATTGTGTGTTATAGGAGCAATGATCCCCGGGGAGCAGGTCTTTTTTCCAATCCAGCACCAGGCTCTCATCAAACTGGCTTCTCACTTTTAATAATTCGCCATGCAAATGCAGTACATTGCTACTACCGGCTCTTTCATGCAGATCATCTACATTTTGGGTAATAATAGTTACAGCATATTTTTTTTCTAGTGCAACCAAAGCATAATGTGCTTTATTGGGCG
The DNA here is from genome assembly GCF_977115655.1 of Aquimarina sp. Classification (NCBI taxonomy): domain Bacteria; kingdom Pseudomonadati; phylum Bacteroidota; class Flavobacteriia; order Flavobacteriales; family Flavobacteriaceae; genus Aquimarina; species Aquimarina sp. Next base: position 13,071 of record NZ_CDSBKO010000088.1, on the reverse strand, counting down.
AGACCTCTTGTAATTGACTGCGTCTTTTGTTATAAAAATCCAAAACCAATGCCATATTGTTTTTCCATCCAAGTGGTGATGCAACTTGCATAACATCATGCCCTTCCCAAAGCCCATCTGCATCTCTAAAAGTGCGCAAGCCACTCTCTGCGCTAATTCCTGCACCGGTAAGTACAACTATATTTTTCATTATATCAGTTTAACTTTAAAATAATGAGCAAATAAACGGTATTATTTTTTGCTTAGTCAAGATAAAAAAATATTAGGTATAGTTTTAATTAAAAAAGAAAGGATTTATTGCTACAATTTCAAAGTTAAATAAGTAGAGGTTTAATTTTTTGTTATTAATCTTTTTAAGGACCGTTTCAAAAACAATATTAAGAGTAAAACAAAATGTATATATACAATTTTGCAGGGCATTATGTATACAATAAAAATTAAAACAGAAGGTTGTTATGTATATAATTTTTGTTTTCAAATCACGTTTTTAGATTTTTTTTAAGAAAACATTATAAGTGTTGTTAAAATTGCTTATTGTACTTGTTTCCGTATTTGTACCGACAAAAGTTATATAATCATCGATAAAACGTTGTTTATAAGTTACTGTAAGCAAGTTACTTCCATATTAATATTACGGTTTTACCGTATATAAAAAAACACCAAATACCCTATCTTGTAAGTAGAATAACTCAACGTCAAAGGTTAACAACAATTTTTTAAACAAATACCCTATGAAGTATCCTTATGTAATTATTGATAATGATAATAAAATTACAGATTCTATACAGATTTCCTTAGAGCAACAACCTAATTATATCTGTACTGGCATAGCAAAAGATGAGCAGAATGCATTGGATATAATTTTGGAAAGAAGACCAAGAATCATTTTTTTAGAGCCCGAAGTACCAGGATTACACGGGGGTAAGACAAGATATTCTTTATTAACAGAATTATCTAAATATATGGTGCGATTACCCGAGTTTATTGTAATTACCAAAACAACAGACTATGCTATAGAGGGTATACGCAACAGGATACTGGATTATATCCTGAAACCATTTAGTAAAGGGCAGCTATGCAGAACCCTGATGCGGTTCGAAAAAGATTTTGATCATTATGGAGATAACACCCTGTGTTTTAGGTCTTATGGGGACTATAAATTTGTAGAGGTAGATGATATATTGTATCTTAAGGCAGATAACAACACTACAGATTTTGTGATGAGCGATGGCAATAAAGTAGAGGCATTTAAGACCCTTAAACATTTTCAGGATTTGTTGCCCAATCACTTTGTGCGTATTCATAACAGCTACATTATCAATACACATTATGTATCCAGAATACATTTTGGCAAAGCCAAATGTGCAATAAAAAACACCAAGGACCTTATCCCTTTTTCAAAATCATACAAAAACAATGTAGAAGAGATAAAGGACAGTCTTGCAAAAAAAAGCCTGATCTATGTGTAATCAGGTATGTTTTAAAACTTTGGCATTTTTTTTATGTAAATCCGGGTTGGGTAATCATAAAACGCTTAGTAATTTATTTCCTACAAAAAAAACAGGTATGTTAAGATACGGTCATCTACCCTTATAATCGGTTAATGCACTACTGGCAGAGGTTAGATTACTAAAGATACCTTAGTTTATTGGGCGCGAGGAGAGAAACAAACTACATTTGTAGTGTACAATTAGAGTTACATACGGTAGTAAAAAACTCTGATAAAAGGATAAAATCGTTTGCGCAACGGTAACTATAGAAAACAAAAAATAAGGAAGACCCCATAAAGATGGAATACATCTTTAAACAAAAAAAAACTAAAAAAACTAAAAAAACTAAAAAAACTAAAAAAACTAACATTATGAAAACTATAAAAACTTTATTCGCTATATTATTTTTAAGTACTATGTTTATCGCTTGTGAAGCTGAATCTGTAAATGACGAGGTTGGGATTGAAATTAATGATCAGATAGGAGAAGATGAGAATACTGAGGAAGATATACAGCCCACTGTTTAATTTGTAAGTATAAATAAAAAAAGCCTTATTTAAAAGAAATAAGGCTTTTTTTATTTATATTTTATCATGAAACTACATATATTAGTAAAAACTATATTATTAAGAAAATGGGTTTTTCAATTAACACAAGCTTTTTCTTTATTGTTATAATTTGTATTACTTTCTCGTGTAAGAGAAGAGATGCTTTGATGAATAAAGAGAAACCTATAGAGGCCAAAGTAATGGTTATGGACTATGTTGCAAAAGCTAAAAATAATTCAATTCCTGAAAAAACAAGATTATCAGATGCCAATAATGCTTTTTATTGGAGTTCTAAATTAAAAGACAATATAGAAAAAAGAGAAATCCAATCAGAAATTGGTCTAATTTATTATTCACTTAAGGATTATTATCAATTCAAGAAAATTAATGAAGAGATTTTAGCCTTATCTCGACAAATATTTGATTCTTTGGGAATGGCTAAATCTTATAGTAATTTGGGATCATTCTATAATCGAAAAAAAATTAAGGATAGTGCGTTTTATAATTTTGACAAGGCAGAGAAAATCTTTAGTCAAATGAGTAAGAAAGATCCTGAATCTCATGGCGCGGCTTTATATAATATGGCTATTTTACAAAGAGATTTTAAAGATTATCTTGGAAGTGAAGCAAATACAATAAAGGCTATTAAAAAATTTGAAGAATCTAAAATAAATTTAAATCTATATTTGTGCTATAATAATCTAGGTATAATATCTAAAGATTTAGGGAAATACGATGAAGCTATTAAGAACTATCAAAATGCCTTGGACTATGCTAGGAAAATGGAAAATGGAGAATATAGACAAATTCAAGCTCTTAATAATATTGGAGTAGTTTATAAAAGTCAAAAAAAATATGATAAAGCGATAGCAAAATATATAGAAGCTCTTGGTTATGAGAAGTTACTCAACAGTAACTTGATAACTAAAGCAAATTTGTTAGATAATTTAGCCTATGCAAGATTTTTATCTGGGGCGAAAATAGATGTTTTAAAACAACTTAAAGAACCATTACACATTCGAGATAGTATTGGGGATAAGAGAGGGTTAATAACAAATAACCTTCATTTAGCGGAATATTATAAATCTATCAAGGAGGATAGCATAGCTACAAATTATGCTATTACAGCAAAAAATATAGCAGAATTAGGAGGATATAAGAAGGAATTACTAGACGCTTTTTTATTGCTATCAAAGGTGTCAGATAGTTATACTGGATTGTTATACGCACAAAACTATATTAGGTTAAACGATAGTTTGATTAAAGAAGAACGCTTATTTGAAGATAAATTTGCACGTATTAAATTTGAGACAGAAGAAATCGTAGAGAAAAACCAACAAATAAGTAAAGAAAACGAGATTTTGATCATAGCAATACTAGGGCTAACCGCATTGTTTTTGCTGGGGTATATTATATTTAGGCAACAACAAAGCAATAAAGAGCTGCTTTTTTCGCAAACCCAACAGGAGTCTAACGAGGAGATATATCGATTACTGCTTAATCAACAAATAAAGTTAGAAGAGGGCAGGCAGATGGAGCAGCAACGCATGTCAGAGGAGTTGCACGATGGTGTACTGGGTAGATTGTTTGGGGTGCGATTAAGTCTGGATGGGATCAACCAACGTGCCAACGATGGTTTTACAGAGGCAAGAAACAAATATATAGACGAGCTTAAGGCTATAGAAAAAGAAATACGGTTAATATCTCATGATCTGGGGGCAGAGACCCTGCCGTCTGATGTGGCATATATAGATGCGGTAGAAAACCTTATTGGGGATTTGTGCAACGCACATAAAATAAGTTTTGAGTTTAATAACGACGAGGATATAGATTGGGAGAGTGTAGATGACCAGAAAAAAGTGAACCTGTTTAGGATTTTGCAAGAGTCGATGCAAAATATTTTTAAGCATGCCAGTGCAGATCTTATAAAAATTAATTTCGAATATGCAGATGGTAACATAAATCTTACTATTTTAGATGACGGTGTAGGATTTAACAGCACCAAGGTAAAACGAGGAATTGGTTTAAAAAATATTACATCCAGAGTTAACCAAATGCAAGGGCAAGTTCAATTTATTAACGATGTGGATACAGGAGGTACTATGGTATCGGTTAGTGTACCAGCAAAAAACAACGTTGCAGAATTATATTAAATAAATGATATATGTGCCAATTATGGTATAATTTCTGATGGCTATATAAACATAAATACGAATATATTTTTAGAACCTAAAACAACAAATTTTTTTAAGATGAAAAAAAAGCTAAAAGTTCTTATGATCGATGATCACCCAATGATTATTGAAGGGTATAAGAATACCTTATTAGGAGAAAATCAAAAAGAATATCAAATTAAGATAGACATCGCGTCTAATTGCGATGATGCCTATGCAGAGATTGTAAAATCTTCAGAATCTACTCCTTTTGATATGCTTTTTATAGACATAAAATTACCACCATCAAAAGATGGTACCATTACCTCTGGCGAGGATTTGGCAAAGCATGCAAAAGAGCTGTTGCCAAAATCTAAAATTATTATTTTAACTATGCATAGAGAGGATCATAGGATCCATAACATACTTAAAAATATAAATCCGGCAGGATTTTTAATAAAAAGTGATCTTACATCCAGCGAGCTATTGTTGGCTTTTAATAATATTGTAAAAGGTAAAGCATATTATAGTGCTACGGTTAACGATCATTTTAGAAAAATGATGACCAATAAATTTTCTTTAGACGAAAAGAATTTAAAGATTTTATATCACTTATCTCGTGGGGTAAAAACAAAAAACCTGCCCAATTATGTAAGTTTATCTTTGAGTGCTATCGAAAAAAGAAAAAATCAAATCAAAGAAATGTTTTCTATTGCCAAAGCAGATGACCAAATGCTATTAGAAGAAGCTCGAAAAAGAGGTTTTATTTAATAAAAAACTACATAATCAACCTGCACAGATTTCTAAAAAAATATTTTTTTAGAATATCTAAAATCTTACATACCGCTGCGTCTGGAGCAAAATACCCAATTTTTGGGTTTTGCTCCAGACGCGGCGGTAAACAGTTTATTTGATATATATACATACTAGTATGAGCAAAGTAATACGATTCATATATCAAATCAAGGATTCGGGATTGTATATAACTATATATGTTAATTACAAAGGGTTATATATTTGGTGTCATCCCTCCCTGGTTATTTCTTCTTAAAAATAAACAAGCTATTGGTTTGATTTTAAAATTAAAATACAAACTGCTATATTCTGTTTTAAAGTTAAACAAACTTAGATCAAACAAAGCATAGTTTTTAGAACAGCTGATTTTAAAGACTTGTTAAAAAAAAACGGATTTACAGTTAGTTGTGTAAAATGCAAAATACATTTTCAGAAGTATATAATAAACTAATCCTCTGGGTTATTGATTTCTAAAAACAAAAATTGTACTTTTTTGTGTTTTCAAACATTAAGCACTATAAATTTAAAATACGCAAGAATAAGTTTTAGTTTTAACATTTGTAAATATGTATTTTATTGATTAGTAGATAGTTATTTTTCAGTATGGTAAAACCCTATTTTTTTTGATGTTTTTAAGTTGTTGTATATCAATATTTTATACATATATTTATAATGTTAAAATTAACATAATAAAAAAAACGTAAATATCTATAATCCAGATAAAAAAATACCCATAACAATTTATGAGCACTTCACAGTGCTTAATGAGTATTTTGCTGTATTATATTGAGTTTAATAATAAATACTGTTATGTTAATTTTAAACAAGTACTATAAAAATGTAAACTAAATTTGAAATTGATTGTGTATGAACAAAATTACTTTTATCTACTTCACAAAGACTCAAATGCTAGATATACTTATACCAATTTTATTTTACTATTTATAATTTACGTTTTATAACATACGTTGAGATATTTATATCAAAAAGAGAATAAAATTCTCTAATGATAAATAGAGATAAAGTAAAAAAATGATCCTGTAGCTAAAAACTTTGGCGAGCTAATGTTACAGGATATGAATAACGCTAATTTAAAACCAGATCAATCATTATGAGGTTCCATTTTTTTGAAACAAAGAAAATACTAGAGTCTTTTCCAGAAAAAGATAATAGTACAAATCAAGAAGTTGCCTCTGTAGCGCAACAAGTTAAGCACAGTATCAACCATAGCATTCTTTTTTTTATAATTACTACTACTTTTTTTATGGTAATATACTCATTTATAGCATACTCATTTTTAGAAACATCTTCGGTATTATTGATTAATAAACATCCATATCCGGATAAGGAGGTTTCTATAAACATAACCTTTAAACATCAAAAAGAGTGTGCAGATAAGCTTTTTTCTAAAAGCACTACTACAACATTGCTATAGATGCAAACATATCTCTGACAGATATATTAGAAAAAAATCAGGTAAAATATTTTTTTTCAAGAAAAGTTTTTTTGGTTCTGTATTAAAAACATAGAATATACTAATATAAAAGTTAAATGAGGATGTAGTTTTGTGCTATTTACCAAACAAAAACCGCTTTTGAACGACATAAAGTGTTATTACAACGGGCAACACATGTTTTTGTTGTTAAAAAAATATTAAATTCACTTAAAGCTTGCACTGTTTTTTACCGCTCTTGCTTGCTTTTATTGGCTATACAAAACAAAATTAGTATATGAAAAAAATTACTCAATTTTTGAATAATAAAGAGAAGTTGTTTTTCTTTTTCATTATCCTTCTATATCTGGGCAGACAATTATATATCCGGGTAATTACAACAAGTAGAGAAGTATCTGTTGTGATGTTAGAAAATAATTACTCTGTTGATAGTCTTTTTTCTTTTATGGGGGAAATAAAAATAATTAAGGTAAATGTTACTCGACTAGCTTCTAATAATAATATGGTATTAGGGATGATACTATTGTTTAACGAAGAAAAAAATAACACAACAATTTTATCATAAATAGCGCTTATGAGAATTTTTACGATTTTTCAAACCAATTATATCAACCAAAAACTTACGTTACTTGTATTTGTATCTTTTTTGGTTTTAAGTAACTTTAGTTATTCTCAGGCTACTTTTGTAAGTAACCCAACCAATGCAGCAGTGTTAGGGGTTCTGGATGGGGATGGTGTTTTATTAACCAATGCTACTTTAGAGAGAGGTGATAGGGCTACGCAGTTAGCAACATTTACTAATGGTGCCGCAGGAGCTAATTTATCATTAGATGGTGGGGTAATGTTAACTACTGGTAGTGCCGTTCAAGCATTTGGTAATAATTCACTAACGCAGGCTTCAATTAATGCACCAGGAGTAGATCCATATAATGATCCCGATATTACAGCCATAGATGGTACAGCAACCTGGGATGTTGTTGTTTTTTCATTCGATGTAGTTTTAGAACCCGGGTTTACAGATCTTAAAGTGGTATACCAATTTGGATCGGATGAATATCCGGATTATGTAGGGAGTGTTTTTAATGATATTTTTGGATTTTTTGTTTCTGGTCCTGGTATAACAGGATCTCAAAATATTGCGATAGTGCCGGGTACAACAAGTCCTGTTGCAGTAAATACGATAAACGCAGGTTTTTTAGGATGTAATAATGACGCTTCTCCAGAGGACCTTACCAATTCTGCTTTGTATATAAATAATGGGCACAGTACTTCTGCTCCACCATGTAATACAAATCCTGGCCCTTTTACAGTATTTACAGAGTATAATGGTATTACCCAACAGTTAACAGGTGTTTTATCAGGGTTAGTACCAGGTAATACGTATAGGTTTAAAATGGCTATTGCAGATGCGGGGGATTCCTCTCTGGATTCAGGGGTTTTTATAAGTACTATATCCGGAGATAGGGATTCTGATGGGGATGGGCTTTCAGATGCCAAAGACCCGGATGATGATGATGATGGTATTTTGGATATTGACGAAGCTGGTGCAGCGGGAGCTCCTAATTTAGATACAGATGGAGATGGAGTACCTGCGTATCTGGATGATGATGATAATAATTTTTCTGTTGGTGATGCAGATGGTTTGGTACAACCACAATTTGATCTGGATGGAGATGGTATTTCCAACCATTTGGATTTGGATAGTGATAATGATGGTATCTTAGATGTTATAGAAGCAGGAGGTACAGATCCCGACAATGATGGCGTAATCGGCACAGGAGTACCTACTGATGCAGATGGCGACGGATTAGCAGATATAGTTGATAATATTGATAGTGGTAGCGGAGCAGGTGAAGTTACTACAGGAACCCCTCTTTTAGTACCTAATAGTGATAGTATCGGGGGGGCAAATTATCTGGATATAGATTCTGATGATGATGGAATTGTAGATAACATTGAAGCACAAAACACTATTGGTTATCTGGCTCCTTTATTAAATGATGCAGATGGAGATGGGATAGACGATCGTTACGATATAGATGCAGGAGGACTTCCTTTAATACCAGTAAACACAGATGCAGGTACTCCTAATAGTGATACAGTACCGGATTATCTGGATTTAGATTCAGATGGAGATGGAGAAAGTGATATGGTCGAAGCTTATGACACCAACGATGATGGTATAGCAAATATTACTCCTTCGTTTTTAGATTCGGATAATGATGGTTTAGATAATAATTTTGATGTAAATGATGCAAGTGTAGATCCCACAAATGGTGGACAAACAGCAACCAGTCCTTTTCCTGATACAGATAGCCCGGGAGGAGAATCTAATTGGAGAGAATGGATAGATATTTCACTTTTAAAGACAGACACTTATGTAGATACAAATGGAAATGGTGTTATGGATGCAGGGGATACAATCACTTATGCGTTTACTATAACTAATACAGGAGGAACAACATTAACCAATGTAACAATCATAGATTCGGGGATAACTGTTAGCGGTGCTCCAATAGCGAGTTTAGCTTCAGGGGCAACCGACAATTCAACTTTTACAGGAACATATACACTTATTCAGGCAGACATTAATACAGGTAGCTATAGTAATAGCGCGACAGTAATTAGTGTAGATATTAATGGAAATTTGGAGACAGATGTTTCAGATGACCCGGATAATACTACTAATGTAGATCCGGATGGTGATAATGATCCGGATGATCCTACAGTGACTACTTTTACTTTCATTGATACAGATAATGATGGTGTTCAGGATGGTGTTGATTTGGATGATGACAATGATGGTATTTTGGATACAGAAGAATGTGGTTTAACCAATTTAAACATAAACTGGGCAGATTTAGGTTTGACCGATGCAGGTATAAGCGCTGCGGGAGGTCAAACGATTGCAGATATAGGAGCGGTTTTATCTATACCAGAATTGAATGGGGTAGGTATAACAGTTAGGTTTAGTACTACGGGACCAGCAACGCCTGCTTCTAATTTGATAGGAGCAGCAGGAAGCCCTTGGTTAGCGATAGCAAACGCTATAGGGGGCACACGAACTGTAGAAGTGTCGTTTACGCGATCTTTTGAAAAAATAATGTTAATGTATGATGGGCAGTTTACCGATGGGGAATCGGTAAACTATGGCCCAGGAGGAGGCACCTTACTACAACCAATTCCTCCAATAACAGGTTTAACAATAACAGGTGACTCTGTTACCAACCCGGTAGGGGGAACAGGAACAGTTACAGTAGCTTTTCCGCAATATGAATTAACAAATGGATCGGTAATAAATTTAACATCAGCAATTGCCTCGGGAGGATCAAATACAAGTTCACAGAACGGGGTTTTATTACGTATACAATATAGGATTTGTGATACCGATGGGGATGGTATAGAAAACCGATTAGATGTAGATAGTGATAATGATGGTATCTATGATGTGGTAGAAGCAGGAGGTACACCAAGTACGACCAATTTAGGAGAAGCAGATGGAGCAGTAGGTACTACACCCACTACTAATGGAGTACCGGGTTCAGCAGGTACAGGAATTACACCAACCAATACAGTAGGTACAAGTCCAGTAGATTATTTAAATACCGATAGTGACGATGATGGCTGTAACGACGCTAATGAAGCATACAACACAAGTTATACAGATTACCAAAGCTCCCCAACAGATTCTAATAATGATGGTACTTATGGTGGAGTTGTAGATAACACAGGAGTAACGGCTAATGGTGCTATTACCGGGTTAACGTATACTACAGATGCAACTCGTTTGGGTAATGTGACTAATAGTACAGTCAATGTTTGTGTATTAGATTCAGATGGAGATGGTATACCAGATACCGCAGATTTAGACGATGACAATGATGGTATTTTGGATACAGAAGAATGTGGTTTAACCAATTTAAACATAAACTGGGCAGATTTAGGTTTGACCGATGCAGGTATAAGCGCTGCGGGAGGTCAAACGATTGCAGATATAGGAGCGGTTTTATCTATACCAGAATTGAATGGGGTAGGTATAACAGTTAGGTTTAGTACTACGGGACCAGCAACGCCTGCTTCTAATTTGATAGGAGCAGCAGGAAGCCCTTGGTTAGCGATAGCAAACGCTATAGGGGGCACACGAACTGTAGAAGTGTCGTTTACGCGATCTTTTGAAAAAATAATGTTAATGTATGATGGGCAGTTTACCGATGGGGAATCGGTAAACTATGGCCCAGGAGGAGGCACCTTACTACAACCAATTCCTCCAATAACAGGTTTAACAATAACAGGTGACTCTGTTACCAACCCGGTAGGGGGAACAGGAACAGTTACAGTAGCTTTTCCGCAATATGAATTAACAAATGGATCGGTAATAAATTTAACATCAGCAATTGCCTCGGGAGGATCAAATACAAGTTCACAGAACGGGGTTTTATTACGTATACAATATAGGATTTGTGATACCGATGGGGATGGTATAGAAAACAGATTAGATTTAGATTCTGATAATGATGGTATTACAGACTTAATGGAATCCGGACAGTTAGGTAATGGAGCTGTAGATACTAATAATGATGGTATTATAGATGGTATACCAGCAGATTTTGGAAATAATGGTCTTGCAAATTCTGTAGAGTCGGATGATACTCCTACTGCTACTACAGCAAATCCAACAAGTACCGATGGAGATGGTACTGCAAATTATTTAGATATCGATTCTGATAATGATGGTATAGTAGATAATATAGAAGCACAATCTACATCAGGATATCTATCTCCAAGTGGAAATGATACAGATAATGATGGTATAGATGATCAATATGATGTTAATTGTACTATTGCTACTTGTGGATTGGTAGGAACTCCAATAATTCCAGAAAATACAGACGGTTTAGCAGATGGAGCTGATTATTTAGATTTAGATTCTGATGAAGACGGAGAAAGTGATACTATTGAGGCTTATGATAGTAATGATGATGGAGTAGTAGATGTTGCAGATACGATAGGAACTACACCAGATTTACTAGCACTAGGAACGGATAGCGATGGAGATGGATTAGATGATGAGTTTGATACAGATGGCGCGGGTACGATAAATACATCTGGTCCAACTAATGGAGGACAAACTGCATCGAATCCTTTTCCTGATACAGATAATCCTGGTGGAGAGCCAGATTGGAGAGCTACTGATGATGAAGTAGATCTGGTAGTTACTAAGGTTGTAGATGATGCAACTCCCGATGAAGGAGGTACAGTTACTTATACAATAACAGTAACCAACAATGGAGCTCCGGCAGCAACAGGTATTAGTATTACCGATGTACTACCAGCAGGGGTAACCTATGTAAGTGATACCCCAAGTCAAGGGGGATATGTTTCAGGTACAGGGGTTTGGACAATAGGAAGTATACTTAATGGAAATAATGCAACTTTGGCTATTACAGCAAGTGTAGATACAGGTACCAGTGGGGATACGATTACCAATACGGTAACGGGTGTAACTTTAGACCAGACGGATACCAATACCACCCCGGATGATGCAAGCGAGAGTATCGTGGTCAACAATGCAGTGGACTTAGTGGTAGCCAAGACGGTAAGTAATACTACTCCAAATGAAGGAGATACGGTTACCTATACATTAACAGTAACCAACAACGGTCCTGCACAGGCAACCAGTGTGGTGCTTACAGATTTGTTACCAACAGGGATAACTTTTGTTAGTGCTACTCCGGCAGCAGATTATAACGCTGCGGTAGGAGTTTGGACCATAGGAACGATCAATAGTAGCGGAGTTGCCACCTTAGATATTGTAGCAAGTGTAGATACAGGTACCAGCGGGGATACCATTACCAATACGGTAACGGGAGTAACTTTAGACCAGACGGATACCAATACCACCCCGGATGATGCAAGCGAGAGTATCGTGGTCAACAATGCAGTGGACTTAGTGGTAGCCAAGACGGTAAGTAATACTACACCAGATGAGGGTAGTACGGTTACCTACACGTTAACAGTAACCAATAACGGTCCGGCACAGGCAACCAGTGTGGTGCTTACAGATTTGTTACCAACAGGGGTAACCTATGTAAGTGATACGGGAGCAGGAGCCTATGTTTCAGGTACAGGAATCTGGACAATAGGAACGATCAATAGTAGCGGAGTTGCAACTATAGATATTGTAGCAAGTGTAGATACAGGTACCAGTGGGGATACCATTACCAATACGGTAACGGGTGTAACTTTAGACCAGACGGATACCAATACTACTCCGGATGATCCAAGTGAGAGTATCGTGGTCAACAATGCAGTGGACTTAGTGGTAGCCAAGACGGTAAGTAATACTACACCAGATGAGGGTAGTACGGTTACCTATACATTAACAGTAACCAACAACGGTCCTGCACAGGCAACCAGTGTAGTGCTTACAGATTTGTTACCAACAGGAGTAACCTATGTAAGTGATACAGGAGCAGGAGCCTATGTTTCAGGTACAGGAATCTGGACAATAGGAACGATCAATAGTACCGGAGTTGCGACTATAGATATTGTAGCAAGTGTAGATACAGGTACCAGCGGGGATACCATTACCAATACGGTAACAGGAGTGACTTTAGACCAGACGGATACCA
>NZ_CDSBKO010000087.1:0-15247 GCF_977115655.1 Aquimarina sp. | reverse complement strand
AACGTCATGATTTGACGGGTATTGTGTAGCATGTCCCGGAGCGCCCGGATACTCACGTTTACACTAAGCTTAACGATTTCGTTAAGCTCATCCGAGAGCAATCCCGTGTATCCGAGTGTCTCAATTGTGGTGAACCACCGCCTATGAAGGCGCCATTCGAACCCCCGAGCTCGCCAGCCCGACATCCACTCAAAATTGAGCACCTGCATGGAGTAGATGGGTTCCACCGTTGGTTTGTTGTTGTCCATCCGTTGTTGATTTTGGTTTTCAAGACGTATGTACGTATCTCGGAGATCTTGCGCTTCCTGATGGTAGAAGTGCTTGAACCGATGACGGCGTTCAGGGTCAGGACGTTGGATGACCGCACGATGTCGCATGACCATCCCTTTTTGTTCGGCCAAACACTGCTTGGGTGGAGGAGCCGCTACCGTATCGTTGAGAGAATCCTCTCCCAACGTCGTGTCCGACTCGTTCCCATCAAGTTTGTCCGTGAGCAAGACCGTTGTCCTCGTTGCAGGTGTCGCTGTCGATGTTGACTTTCGCGGCACTGCTCCTAAGACATTGGCTGCTGCTGCCCCCGAACTCGGCCCCGGCCGATCAATCTCCGAGGCCTGACGTTTGAATCCCCGTCCAATACCACGACCTACGCCTTTACCGGACCCCGATGACGAGATAGTCGACGCACGACTCCGTCCTTGAGGTTGAGCCTCCGCCCATGAGCCGGAGCTCTGCTGAGACGTTGATCGCGATGACGCGTTGCTGAGTTCCCGTTTAGCGATAAGCTGACCTCGGTCAGCTGTCCCCCACATCCGAGTCTCTTCATCATCCACATCAGGATGTTTCGGACGTGTTGGTTGCTCCACCCGTCGAGCATCCCCCGTTGTACCACGTGACGACGTCGGTCGTGGTGCTGCTGCTTCAGGAGTCGTCGCCCGTGACGACTCTGATGCTTCAGTGGAGACCACCGAGCTATCCGACGTCTCTGATGTTTCACGCGATGACGCGATTGATGTTTCTTGTGAGGACGTCACTGATGACGCTTCGTCCCCCTGTTTCGGTGATTGGGGTCGCAATGTCGCAGCCTCCGATGACGGAGCTTCGGATACTGCCCGTGACGCCGTTGCCGACGCTTGCGCCGACGTGATCGCCGTCCCCGTTACTGACGACTCCGGTGACGTCTCATGCGGCGTGTGTGGCGACCGTGGCGGTGTAGGTTGCCGATCCGCTTGAAGCAGGAAATCCTGCCCCCGTTGCTGTGGCTGTTCCACCGCTACCCCCTGTTGATTGGCAGCAGGATGCTGCTGTTGCACCCATTGTCGCTCCCGTCGAGGAGCATCCCGTCGATCATCACGTCGTGCTGATCGTCGATCATCGTCACCAGCACTACGTTGACGACGCCGCCCGCTGTCGTGCCGGTCATCTTGTCGATCTTCCCTTCGCGACTCATGTCGGTCCGGTCGACGTTCCGATGGACGTCGTGGCGACCTTCTCGAACTACCCGTTCGCCGTCGTTCAGGTGTCGCGCGGAGACCGTCAAGATTCTTCCGAATCGACTGGCGTGCCGCTGTTTCATCGCGATGACGCGGTGCTTCTTCACGATGACGTGATGCTTCTTGTCGACGACCCCGCGTCTCTGTAGCATGTCGCTTCTTACCAGAAGGCGACGGACTTTGACGCTTGTGTTTCCCCGCCCGTGGAGATGGCGTCGAGGAACCGCTGCCGCTATGTCGATCTTTGCGCGAACGACCCACATCTTTCACCGTTTCAGGTCCATGAGGACATTCCCCACTCGGTTTGTGTTGTTGTTGATGCTCTGCCACAGCATCCTTGTAAGGCGTCGATGACGACTTTGGTTGCTGTGCATTCGCTTGCAGGACCAAGTCGTCCAAAGTGTCGTCTTCCACCCGGATTTGGATATCATCCAGGTCCCCATGTGCTAACCCAACCATCCGTTGAGCTGTCACCGTCGCATTCTGTTGCTTTTGGGATGGATCAACTCCATTACCCACGTTGCTGAATGCTGATTTGGGGGACCGAACCACGCTTGCCCCTGGTGTGACTTGTGGCCCGGCCGGTTTAGGTGACGCATGAGCGTTTGCCGATGGATTTTCAACCCCCAATGATGGGCCTCTGACCAAACTTTGAATGTTCACCGTTGGTGGTCGCAATGGTTCCCCCGACGGCCCTTCCGTAATTCCCCCCGTGAAGAGAGGAGATGGCGGAACCCGTTGCGATACCCCCTGTTGTTTTGATGTTTGATCCACTTGCTCCATCTGTTGTACCACCGGTTGTTCTTCACAGCTCTGTTGGAACTCGCGTTCCTCACGCTCTCTCACCCGTCGTGTCTCTTCTTGTTGTTGAATCAGTTGTTGACGCATCTCAGCCTCCTGTTGTTGTTGTTTCTGTTGGTTGAACCGTTCCATGTCTCGCCGATGTTGCATATCACGCTGCTCTTCGGTGAGAGTCCGATTCAAGTCGTTACCCTGCGCCAATGCCGGATTAATCGGCGGGTTATAGCGTGGCGGAACCGCATCTCCCCGACGTGGCCCCGAAGCATGCCCATACCGCCGTTCTTCTGGTTGCTGTTGTAACGATTTGCCCCATGAGGGACCCATCTGTGGAGGCCGACCATGCGTATACGACCGTGGGAGCTTCCGCCCTGATTGAATCCGGGCTTCTTCAGCCTCCCGCATCTTCACATTTTGATCGAGCAGTTCTTGACACTGGGCCACCAACTTGTCTCGACCCTCTTTGCTCAGCTCGATCTGGGCCAAGAGCTTGAGACGATCTTCATCGCAGGTATGAAGAACCCCCCTCGCCCTGAAGTTGACCGCATCAACTTGAGCCTTCACCAATGAAGACTCCTTCTTCAACGCTTTTTGTCGAGCACACGCCTCCCGATGACGGGCTTTGATCCATTCATGCAGCTGTCGAACATAGACCAGCAGGTTGTTATGATTCATTGACATTTCCACCGTCATTGGAGGAATGTCACTCGGACCCCAAGTGTTCAGCCAGACATCGGTCAGCCGCTCCTGCTTTTTGATCCCGAAGGTATCCGGGTATGTGAACATCCGTGGATGGGTCTTATCGTCTTCTTTGACCCGACGACCCAAGCGAATGATCGCAGCTAGATCCTCCGGATCTTCTTCCATCTCTACATCGTTCGTGTTAAATGTCTCAATGCCACCCTGTGGCTCTGGTTCTGCGGACGCCCCCGGCGTTCCCTGATAATACACAGGAGTCGCTACCGGCTCCCGTGGCGGGGCCCCTTCCGGCCACGACCCATCCGGTAAGGGACGATATGGGACTGTCCGATCCACCCGTCGGCTGATCTCATCACACTTTCGTCGGCGCTCCTCCTCAGACGGTTGGTCATGTTTGTTCAACATTTCTAATAAATTGTTGAGGAGCCCAGCGTAACTTGGTGAAGAGAGCATCTCCAACCCCGGTGGTGGACCTGCCACTTCAGGTTCCGGCATCTGCTCTGGTTGCCGTTCGTCCCCCACGTAGCCCAATGATGGGTTTTCCGGATCGTACCCGTGCGGTACCAGTTGTTGTTGTTGTTCATCAGGTTGTTGATCGTCATGTTGTTGCTGTTGTGTAGGCTGTTGCTGTTGTTGATGTTGCTGTAATTGTTGTTGTTGGAATTGTTCTAAACGTTGTTCGTCTTGTTGTTGCTGTTGGGGTTGTTGAGCCGGCTCGGCCAACGGTTGCTGATGCTGTTGTTGGTCGATCGGTTGCTGTTGTTGAGGTTGCGCCAACTGTTGCTGTTGCTGTTGTTGGACAACCTGTTGTTGTTGTTGTGAATCCTGTTGATCGGGTTGAGGACGACCATGAGGCCATTGATCAGGAACGCTGGACGCTTTGGTGATGACCGAGGGTGAGGGTATCCATCGATCCACTGGAGAAACGGAACGGCCCATCATTGCATCCACGTAGGCGGCTTGAGCCACCTCTTGCACTTCGGGGTCCGCATCAGGCGGATTCATCTCGGCATGATCCATCTGGTAGAACTGCATCCCCTCAAGGATGTGGTCCTCGTAGTATTGATCATCCGCTGGATCCGTCATGAAGGTCCCGTCAGTGATGATGTCGCCAACTCCCAATGATGGGGTAATGGTCCCTCTGGTGCACAGCTCGGCAGCAATCTGCTCCGCAGCTTCCCGCAATCGGTCATCTTCCATGTCCTCCTGCCATGTGTAGTGCGTCCCCGCCTCCGATCCATGAGGATCCACAAACTCATACCCCCGTTGGGACACCTGTCGCTGAACCCCATGAGAGGAATTGGGTGCCATACTTTCGTCCGCTACCTGGGACTGTTCACCATCCCGTGCCGTCGCCGTGTCAAAGTTGAACTCTTTGGCGAGGAATCGATGATGTTTACTCGATTCATCAGTAAACCGCCCCCGGGACTTTTCATACTCGATGCCATCAATGCGCCGTTTCCAGTGCATCATGTAGGCCCAATACGCCTTTTCTGCATCGAGTTCCCAAGGCAACGTTTCGAGTGTCGGTAATGATACCACATGCCCCCGGTATTTGAACGGTTTTGGCTCCCCATTCGTCCTGTGCTCCCACTTCTTTTCCAACACTTCTTGCAACACCACCTGTGCCGCCCGCTCCTTCTCAACGTCTTTAAATTTATTTCGATCGATGACGATCCCCTGCTCGCGCCGTTGTCGTTCACGACGTTGCCGCCGCTGTTGAACCCGTTCACTCTCATTGTACAACTTTTTCAAGTTCATACTTTCGAGGATTTGACGCTGCGTGGGTTGACCCGTTGCTTTGTCATAGAGCACCCTCTTGGTGCCGTTGTACCGCTTCTCCCCCGTGATAAAGTCCTCGGAATTATCCGAATCTGTGTTTGGCTCATCCCGCCAGTCGAACTTTTCTGGATCCTGCACCACCCCCGACAGGTCATAATTCTGCATGGAGAACCCATACACATCAGCATCGTTCCCCGTTTCGTTCCACGTCTCGAACGCCGCGATCTCTGCCGCATATTTGACCTTTGGATCCACCTTTTCTTGCTTTGCCGTAGGTGGCAATGGTGCCGGACAGTGTCGAAGGCCAGGATTCCTTCGCCATCCCCGTATGGCCTCCACGCTCTGCTCCAGGATGAACGCCGGATACAGACGACGAGGAGACTCGATCGTCAACCCCTGCAGCGCTCTTTGTGTGTCGTAGTGACGATGCATCGTCACCAGATCAATGCAGAACAGCACCTGCACATCCGCCAACTGTGACCGCCGGAGTGCCACTAGCCGATCCCCGGTGGTATCGAATACCGCTCCCCGAGTGCTTGTTCCCACCTTGTAGTGGATCCGCCACGCCCGGTCCGCCGCCAAGCAGTGCACTGCGATCTGCCGTCGGTAGCGATCCTTCTTCGTGGTTGGATCCCCATCAATTTGGATCAAGTCCTTCGCCCATTTGGGCAGCCCTTCATACAGCAGCTCCCACGCCTGTAGATCCAACTGGTTGTCGATTGCTTCCACCCGATGGTAGTTGGTGTGCGACATCAACAACCCTATGAAGGTATTTGTTTGCGCGGCATACTGGATCAAGCTATGAAGCTTCTGCTGAACTGAGGTGGCGCTCACCCCGGTTCCAACCCGGAAGGAGTGAGTCCAATTTCCTCCATCGACGAAGTTGGGACGGATTTCGAATTCATTGAAGAATGTGCGGATGACCGCATTTATTGAATGACGGGGTTTTTCCTCCGTCGCCATGAGGCTGAGCACATCTACCGCATTCGTCGGAAACGGGTCATCTGGGAACTGCAGATCCCACCGTTGCTTGAGGCAGGGACCATCCCATAACAGCTTGATGGTGTCGCCTTGCAGGAATTCCTGCAGCTCTTGTGGGATCCGGAACCGCCATTTTGCAACGTCCCAGATGATCTGGATACCAAACGCCGTTGACGTTGCCACCGCCCGTACGAATGATCGTGTCGGCTTGTTGCCCTGCAGGATGGGGAACGGGATGAGGTCATCCAGCTCCGGGTTCTTTTCAATCAATGGCATTTTGACGCCCGCGGGAATGATCCCCTCCTTCTTTTCGTTGATCCAACATACGTCGTCCGGATGAAGGCTCGTGCCGACGAGGTCGAATCCGATGACGGAAGTTGGGTTACCGTCGCGGTATGTCAGGATCCGGATGGCCGGACGGATCATCTCCGGACATTCCACCAGCAGTGTTCGCAATGATGTCCCCAATTCATGGCCAAACACCCGGACCGTGTTGACCCACACGTTTAACCATCGAGACGGATGGTTGGGATCTTCGTGCGGCTGGGTTGGCATGAGCCACGTCTCCTCCTCGATTTCAACTTTGACACCTTGGGCGTCGATTTTACGATTCGGTGCCGTCGGCTTGATGACACCATGGGGTGCAGTTTCTTTTCTTGATGCCATTTTTCTGGAATAATTAAAGATAGTGATAAGTGATAATACGATAGTGATAATGTTATTAAGGTTTAGGTATTATTAATTAATTTTATTGATTAAGTTGCAACAGTTGTCATGAGACGTTTTAGTCGACCAAATGCCCCGTGCGAACGCACACAGGACAATGCCACGACGTCTCTTCCGGATTTCGATCTATGCACGATAGATGATACCATGCATAGCAATAGTCACAGCGTTGCCATAACACGCTGTCCGGTCGTTTTAGGTCTTCAATATAGGTCCCATTGCAAATGGGGCATTCCGCATCATCCTCGTCCCACGCCGCTTCAGGATTGCGTTTCGCTCTTAATCGTCCCTCATAGTTCAGATACGCTTTTTCTGACCCCGAAAAGTGTTTGAACTCCTCGGCGTCATACCATTTACCCTCTTGACCAGGAGATCCACATAACACCAATTTGATCCTCTTGGAACCATCGGTGCCAATCACCCGGAACAAGCGTTCAAATTCCGGATGAAATTTATTGCTGATCCGTTTAGCGGATAGCTTTTCACGATGTTTCATGAGAACAAGATCCCCAACTCTAATGTCCCTATCTTTGGCTCGCCGGTCATAATATTCTTTATAAGAGACCTGCATGTCGCGATTCTTTTTAGCAGCGATCGACCATGCTTCTGAGAGTGCTTTAGACACCTCTTCAGCCCACTCTGTTCGATGCATGCCCTTATCGACCTCGAATAAGGGGTTCTCCATGGGGAGATTTGGATCGATCCCGTGCCGTAAAAAGAACGGCGTGTTACCAGTGGACGCATGGGGGGTCGACCGATACGCAAACAGGACAGGGCCAATGTACCTATCCCATTTTTCAGGTTCCAACTCCACTGTGGGCTTGATCATGTCCATTAATGTTCTATTCCAACGTTCTACCAGCCCATTAGCTTGGTGATGATATGGGGACGTGTAACACACATGAGCCCCCACCGCTGCTGTTTCAGATACGAACAGCTCTGAGCTGAAGCAAGGCCCCCTATCAGTAATGATAACCTTCGGGACACCGTGCTGAGGAATGATCCTCTCATGGAGTAGGTCGACTATTGTCTGAGCCGTTTGATCCTTCGTTGGATACGCCTCAGGCCATTTAGTATAGTAATCCATGAGGGTTACTATGTATTTGTTACCACGATCCGTTTCAGGCAATGGCCCGATCACGTCGATGGCGACCATGTGAAAGGGAGCCATTGCTCGGATCGGTTGGAGCGGCATGCGCCGATTAGTGCCCTGTCGAAAACGTTGACAAGGGATGCAGTCATCGATAAACCAACGAATTGATTTTTCCATCCTAGGCCAATAGTACTTTTGTTGCAATTTGGCCAGGACTTTCTCGATGCCGAGATGTGCTCCATACTTAGTGGTGTGCATCATCTCCATGAGGAGCCAAGTGAATACCTCTGGGACCACCAATTGGAACTCAATCCGTTCGTGGATGGACGGGGTTTTCTTCCGTTTGATACGGTAGAGGATTCCCTCCCAAAGTACATAATATGGCTCCTGAGCTATCAACCAGCGTGCCATTTTCGGATTATCCATTTCTGGCAACTCGAGCGTCTCTAAGTAATAGATCAGCTCCCCCCAGTGATCATCGTCCTGCTGGGCACGAATGATTTCTTCTTTATTCCACGGTGCACGGAGCTGGTAGTATTGAAAATACCGCCCCTCCGTGAGATCCTTGCAATCATTTGCAAGATCCACCTTTAACTGCCCCCGCTCAGCTGATTGTCGTTCTTCATAGCTGGGCAATTCATCTACTATCTGATCTTCATCGACTCGCGGCTCTCTCAGAGGCTCTGGCACCAGGGGATTGTGGCACTCCAAGTGCCCTGGTGCATCACCATACTGAAAGTCGTCCGAGTCCTCATCTTCATCACCCGCATCCCGATCACCATCCGACTCATCATCAGAACTTTGGACGTTCTCATCAGCTTCTAACTGAATGAGCAAGCCCACCCCATCCATGTGCTGCATTGGTGCTAGTCGCGAGCCCACGTCCTTCGGTTTTCTACCCTTGGTACGCCTACTCCGCGCCGTACCATGTTCACATGGTGGTGGTTTATCCAGTGCTGAGGCATGAGCCCGAACGGATGACCGTTTTTTAACTGATTTTTCAATTTCGACCGTGGCAATGGTGCCTTGGTAGAGATACCGCTTAACAAGATCCATGAGGATGTTAGCTTCACGAACCCTTGTGCGGCCTTCATATGTTTCATCGTCATCAAAACAACTACCGGCTTTCACCAGAGCTGCTCTGATTTTCTTCAACTTGGCAGACGCCTTTAACGGCTCCACCTCTTCATCGTCATCTGCCTCTACAAATGGGGGCCGAGATAGGGCATCCGCATTAGTGTGTTTGGACCCCTCGACATATTTCATTTCATACGAATATTCGGCCAGAAGCATAGCCATTCGCAAAAGACGTGGTGTTATGTCTTCTGCCTTTCGTTTTCGATCCAAAATCCGCAAAAGCGGCAAATGATCGGTGTACACTGTTGTGAAGGAGCCTAGCAAGTACTGACGATACGAGTTGAAGGCGCGGATGACCGCTAAACACTCTTTTTCAGTGACTGCATACCGTGTTTCCGTATCCGTCAATTTCTTGCTGCCATAACAGATGACACGCTCCTTGCCTTCCCTATCCACTTGAGCTAACACGAAACCCAAGCCGATATTGCTGGCATCCGTGTACAGCCGGAAAGGGAGTTCCATATCAGGATACCCCAGAATCGGTGCCTTCACCAACTCCTCTCGCAACTGATCGAAGGCTTCTGCCGCCGCCCTGTTCCACCGTTTTGCAAATGATAGGTTTTTAGGGCAAGCCTGCGTCAAGTCGTACAGAGGGGCGGCGATGACGCCATAGCCCTTGATGTACTGTCGGTAGTACCCAGTCAACCCCAGATATTGGCGCACCTGCTTCACTGAGGTGGGGTATTTGCATTGTTTTACTTTGTCTACTTTTTCAGGGTCTGGATGGATACCCCGAGCAGAGATGACGTGCCCCAGGAATTTCACATGTTGCCGGACCAAGTCACACTTTTTAGCTTTTAACTTCAATTTCGCATCGCGAAAGCGCTGCAAAACTTGTTTGAAGTGGAACAAGTGCTCCCAGTATGACTTGGAGAAGATGATGACATCATCTAGGTAACACATGCAGAACTCCATGAGGAGGCCTTTCAAGACAAACTGCATCAGCCGTTGGAAGCTAGCTGGAGCATTCGACAGTCCGAATGGCATGACCATATGTTCAAAGAGCCCTTCATGACATGAGAAGGCTGTTTTCTCTATGTCAGCTACCTTCATAGGAATCTGCCAATACCCTGATTGCAGATCCAACGTGGTGAAGAACATGGCTCCACACAGAGTTGCCAAGGTTTCATCGATGCGTGGCAGTGGATGACTATCCTTAATTGTGATGTGGTTCAATGCCCGATAATCCACGCAAAAACGGATAGACCCGTCTTTTTTCCGAACGATGACGACCGGAGAAGCCCACGGGCTATTAGATGGCCGGATGACCTTTTTAGCTAGCATATCATTGACCTCATCCGTAATGATCTTGCGGTAGGCCAGTGGATTCCTATACGGCTGTTTGATGGGTGTCGACCCCTCTTTCAGCTCGATAGCATGTTCTACCAGAGTTGTGCCCTCGAGCACCTCACCCGGTGTCATGAACACATCTTCATAGTCGTTCACTAGGATGCGGAGATAGCGTTTTTCATCAGGAGCTATCTGAGCACTATCCACATCGAGCTCTGCCGGTACTTCGATGTGAGAACCCATCCGTTTAGCTCGTTCGATAATGGAGCGCCGGAAATCGAGAATTTCATTCTCTTTCCGTAATTTTGCTTCAGCTTTGTCGATGACGACTTGCGGGTCCATTTTCTCTTGCTCACTACCCATTTCAGGATATAATGTATCCAGCGCATCACGCGCCGTTTGTGCTGATACCACTGTGGCGACATAATCTACCGGTTCCGCGACTCCTACTTCTTGACCCTTCTGCATTCGAACGGTTTTCAACCCGATATTATGAAATGGGAGGATCACTTTACCCTCAACGACTGTTAACAGTCCCCGAGGACTCATGACCTCCATTTCCCCCAACCCATCACGACATGGTTGCACCTGCACATCTTGCCCTTCTAGTCCTTTTTCGACCTGCAGTTGAACATATCTGGTGACCCCTGCGGGTATAGACAAAGCCACTGCGACTTTAGCGATAGAAATGACTGGAATATTTTGTGCCGCCATGAGGCGTTTTACTGCCGTATTCTTAGCCAAATCTTCAGGGCCCGCCGAAAAACTTGGAACCTGTTGACCATCCATGTAGACTTGTCGTTTTTTATAGTCCAGAACCAGCCCAAAGGCCCTAAGTGCATCATCCCCAAACAACATGGGTGATTGCAGGTTTTCCACCACAAAAACCTTGATATCTTTAGTGACCCCATTCAGGGTTAAGGGTGCCGTAAACATGCCCGCTGTAGCCCGTGTCGTGGCGTTGTTAAAGCCCGTAAAGGCCACCGTGACTGGTGTTAGTTGATGGTGAGCAAAATGCTTACGGTATCCCCCCGCCTTCATGAGGGTCGATTGGGCCCCCGTATCAATCAAACTTTTGATTTCCACTCCTTCACACTGTACTTTGATGTACATATAATAGCGTTCAGTTTCCATCTTAGCCTGATTGACCCCAATTGTAGGAGGATCCACCACCTCCATAGATACCACTTGCACCTTGCGATGACGCACTACCTCAAAACCCTCGTCATCATCCGATTCGGGTTTGTTGGGGTATAAGATGTCCCTTCTAGGTGTTATTTCAGGTGCCGCATGAGCAGCTGTGGCCAAAAAATTCTGGCTAGCAGATGTTTGTGAGGCATACTGCTTAAATTGCTGAGGCTGGTAGTAGACCATATTCGTGGTCGCAGACGCAGCCGGCACATGAGTGCATTGACTGGTCCAGTGGTCGTCAGTACGGCAATGGACACAATATTTTTTCTTAGGGGCGCCCTGCTGACCTGACCCCCAAGCTGGTTGGTTACTTTGATTACGTTGAGGGCAATCCCTACGGTAATGGTCCGTACCCCCACAGTTGTAGCATTGTCCCTTAATAAAAGGCGATCCACCCTTGGCGCCTTGCTGAGGTGGGGATGACCCCTGTTGCATTCGTGGAGGAGTTTGTTGTGACCCTTGATACCTTTGCGGAGGTTGATACCCTGCCGGCTTATTAAGGCATTCCCGTGCATAATGGCCTTCTCCACCACATGCGTTGCACATGAGCCCCTGCTTGAATTGCCGAGGTGGTGCCCGACATTGCGCAGTCGTATGATTACGGCGACCGCAATTAGAACATTGTGGCCTATTTTGACCACCCATGGGGACATTATTGGGATTGGGGTAACGGCTAGGCCCGTTACGTGACCCCTGTTGACCGTTCCCAGGTGTTTGTTTTTGCTGGACGAATTTGTTAGGGCCCTGCTGCTGTTGCTGACCCTTTCCCGCAGAAGATTCTTCAGGAGGGTCTTCATTACGCTCAATCATTAAAGCCCGATCCCGCATTTGCTCAAACGTGTCGTTCAACCCAATGTCCAACCTAGCCCGATACTTGTTGCGAATCCCATGAAGGAAATACTTTTTGAGCAAACTTTCTTGTTGCTCTTCACCCATATCCAGAGGGACGATATAATCGACCCAGACCTGCATGAGCTGGTCAAGAAATTCCCTGATGGACCCCACCTGCCGGACTTCAGCTAATTTCTTGACACCGTAGGTAATGTCAAGCGGTTGCTCAAACCGTTCCAGCAAAAATGACACAACTGTATCGTAGTTGGCCATTTCTTGTGGTTTCCATCTTTCTTGGGTTTCCAAGACTTCAGCTGCCGTTTTCCGTAGTTTTCCTTTCAGAAGCCGCAGCTTCCTAACTGGATTCGTGATGTCACGACTTGCTATTGCCTGGTTGAACGTGAACAAAAACGCGGCAAAGTTGCGTGTTCCGTCAAAAATTGCCACTTCCCCCAAATTGTCAGTGTCAGCCAGCTTGAAGACCGGGCTCACACCTTCTGGCAGACTCAGCATGGAAAAACCATAGTTATCCCCATGAGGGGCTCGCATAGCAGAACCATCCAATGGCTGTCCTGTATACGGATCAAAACGTGGCCGTACTTGCTGTTGCTGTTGGCCCAGTCCCCCTGTCTGCTGATAACCAGGCCCACCCGGAGCCACACCTTCATCCCAATCTTGTGCCCTAGATGCATGAGCACCTTCTGACCCCCTTGGCGCCCGTTCAACATCTTGAACAGGTCCTAAAAGAGGAACTGTTGCTGACTGTCCCGCATGAGCAGGTTCCCAGTCATCCCTAGCTGAAGCGCCATGAGGCCGTAAATCTCGTTGTTGACCAGAACCAGTGGGCATGTGCCCTTCCTGAGGTGCAGGTGTAGTATCCCGTTGCCGCCCCAGAATTGGCACACCCTGTCGATCCCGTCTTTCGACGCTACGAGATTGACCCCTCGTAGCGCCCCGTTGTTCCTCATCCCAAAATTCATGGGCCACCCGGCGCCATGCTTCACGCTGATCTTCACGACCCAAACTCGGTTCCCGAGTTTCTGGCTGACCTCCGTGCAACCGAGGAGTAGACTGGAACTGTTGGAGTCGTCCCATCCTACCTTGATCGAAACTAGGCTGCTGAGGAACCCCTTCATTAAAACTGACATGGGTTCCCCCTTGATTATTTCGACCAACTCTTGTCAAGACTGAAGTTTCCCCATGTGGGGTCATCTCCTGCCAATTATGGCTTGCAGAGCGAACTAATTGACTTTGTTGCGGTGGAGGGGCAACTGGTTGACGATCATTACCTTCAGATGTAGCACTACGCGGTGCTCGTGACACGGACAATGATGCCCCCAGTTGACCTTGCTGTTGTTGCTGTGACCCCATCGCAGCATGAGCTGGATTAAAAGGGTCCACCACCACTTGTCGTTCGCCCCCAATACCACTTGAAGATGAACCCCTTTGCCCACCTTGACCAGTTTGTTGTTGCAGTTGTGACTGGCCTGCTGTCACGCCACTCACATGCCGTACACCCCCAACTAAAATTATATCGCGGGTCGTTTCCCGTGATTGGCGGTCATGAGACCCACTCGATGGCATGATGGGTTCAGTGTGACTGGTCACATTAGCCAACTGATTCTGAATCATCTGTGGTAACCCCCTAATCAGGTCTTGCATCATACGTTGGTTCATAGTGAACATCTCTTGTACTTGCAGCATAGTGTTAGTGCCAACACTATTCTCAGACCTGTGGCTACCCACAGATTCAGCATCATCATTTTGTCGAGGAATGGACTCTCTTAACCCATAAACACGATGGCCCCCTCCCCCAGAAGCATCCGGGAGAGTTTCATACTCTAATTCCCACTGAGACGGCAATGGTTGCCTCTCAATGTTCAATCTAACTACGGGGTGGGTAAATTGTGGCCCACTAGCTAAGTCGAAATTTCTGTTTAGGGTCCGAAGGTTCCCAAAACCACTTATTGGGGGGTAACCAGGTGCCCTGAATCGAAATAAAGGGTCCACGAAACCCGTAGGTGACCCCCTGACCCGCTGTGAGGCTATTTGTCCACCATTTGGATCCTGAGCCGCACTATAAATCATGCCCCCAGTACCATAACCATAAAAATGACCCAATGATGGGATCATTTGACCAGATGACACCAATAATGGTGTCGTCGTAACAACAGCTAAAATTTCCGCTACTGTTGACACCACTACTGACCCCGAAGACAAAGGAATTGCCTCCGAGACGACCTGTGTCCCAGTGGCTAGCTGATCATTTCCAGTGTTAGAGCTGGTATTAGTGGCAGTATGCGATTCCGCATGAGCGGATTCATTCGCTACTGACACTACAACTGCCTCGGTCACAACTACATCATTGATTGTCCCCCCTTGAACATTTTCACCATTGCCCCCAGTACTATTGTCATTATGATCGTCATTATTATCGTCATTTCTGTCAGAATTGTTTTTATTCCCTCTGGTCTGCCGTTTTGATGCCATTATGACTTTTTCTTAGCAGAAAAGGAAAGATTGAGGTGAAACAAGTCTAAATATTACGTCGCTACGCTCAAATTTAGATTATTTCACCCAATGATGGGAAATTGCGATTATTACGTTATTTTATGTTAATAATCACAAATTGACCACAAAGGACCAATTTTACAATGTCGATCACTTAAATCTAAAATGACCGTTAGGGTCGATTTAGTCTAAGAAAATTATTTTTGGGTTTCTATCTTCAACCTCCACAGATTTTTAGGGGGGGCACCCGAAAAAAAATTTTGGGGTTCAGAAAAAAAAAAATTTTTTTTTTCAAAAATTCGATTTCCAGGCTGCAAAATAATTTTTCGCACCCGAATAAATGTCAATCACAATGATGTGAACAAGAACTTCGACTTCTTTAGCCTTTACGTGTCCTTTTCACTCCAACTCAAATAAATCCAATCAAATTGTTACCAAATCGATTTTTGGGCTAAATTCGGTTTTAAACACAGTTTTTCACCGTCCAACAGTATCAATCAGTTAAATTATGACCGAATTATTGCTAATTACGGCCAATGATGGCTTTTGCACACACTTTATCAATTCCAACCTTTGATTCCTCAATAAATTGTCAAAGTTCCACTTTTGATCCCAAAATAGTCCAAGTCAGCTTTTTATGCTACACTCGACCCTTTTCTGATCCAATGATGGACTTTACAAGATATTGCTGAGCCAATTGTCTCAAATTGAGAAAGCG